>CAZOVQ010000071.1:0-8422 GCA_964583195.1 uncultured Thiobacillus sp. | reverse complement strand
ACCAGCCGTTCGGTGGAGTCCTCGCGGCGATTGAGCAGCACATCCTCGACGCGTTCCTTGAGTTCGGGTTCGAGTGCCTCGTACACGCCCAGCTGCCCGGCGTTGACGATGCCCATGTCCATGCCGGCGGAAATCGCGTGGTAGAGAAAGGCGGTGTGGATCGCCTCGCGTACGCCGTCGTTACCCCGGAAGGAAAAGCTCACGTTCGACACGCCGCCCGAGATGTGCGCGTGCGGCAGGTTCTGGCGAATCCAGCGGGTGGCTTCGATGAAGTCCACCGCGTAGTTGGCGTGCTCTTCGATGCCGGTGGCCACCGCGAAAATGTTCGGGTCGAAGATGATGTCCTCCGCAGGGAAGCCGACTTCTTCCACGAGCAGCTTGTAGGCGCGGGCGCAGATTTCGGTCTTCCTCGCGTAGGTGTCGGCCTGGCCGGTTTCGTCGAAGGCCATCACGATCACCGCCGCGCCGTAGCGGCGGCACAGCCGGGCTTTTTCCAGAAACTCGGCCTCGCCTTCCTTCATCGAAATCGAGTTGACGATGCCCTTGCCCTGCACGCATTTCAGGCCCGCTTCGATCACGTTCCACTTCGACGAATCGAGCATGATCGGCACGCGCGCGATATCGGGCTCGGAAGCGATGAGGTGGAGGAACCGCACCATCGCCGCTTCGGCGTCGAGCATCCCCTCGTCCATGTTGATGTCGATGACCTGCGCGCCGTTTTCGACCTGCTGGCGCGCGACCGTGAGTGCGTCATCAAAACGGCCTTCGAGAATCATCCTGGCAAACGCGCGCGAGCCGGTGACGTTGGTGCGCTCGCCGACGTTGACGAAGAGCGAATCCTTGCCGACGTTGAACGGCTCAAGGCCGGAGAGCCGCATCGCCGGTTCGAGCACCGGCGGCACGCGCGGGGCGACGCCTGCCACGGCTTTGGCGATTTCCGCGATGTGCGCAGGCGACGAGCCGCAGCAGCCGCCGACGATGTTGAGCAAGCCCGCTCGCGCCCATTCGGCGATGTGCCCGGCCATTTCCGGCCCTTCCATGTCGTATTCGCCGAACGCGTTCGGCAGGCCGGCGTTAGGGTGGGCCGAGACGTAACAGTCGGCTTTGGTGGCCAGTTCGTTGACGTACTGGCGCAGCAGATCCGGGCCGAGCGCGCAGTTGAGGCCAATCGACAAAGGCCGCGCGTGGCGCACCGAATTCAAAAACGCTTCGGTCGTCTGCCCCGAGAGCGTGCGGCCCGAGGCGTCGGTGATCGTGCCGGAAATCATGATCGGGAGCCGCATCCCTTCGCGGTCGAAATACTCTTCGATGGCAAACAGCGCGGCCTTGGCGTTGAGCGTGTCGAAAATGGTTTCGACCATGAGGATGTCCGCGCCGCCTTTCACCAAGCCATCGATCGCTTCCAGATACGCCACGCGCAGCTCGTCGAACGTGACGTTGCGGAACCCCGGGTCGTTCACGTCCGGCGAAATCGTCGCGGTGCGCGAGGTGGGGCCGAGCACGCCGGCGACGAAGCGCGGCTTGTCGGGATTGGCTGCGGTCGCCTCATCACAGGCTTCGCGCGCGAGCCGCGCCGCAGCCACGTTCAGCTCGTGAACCAGATGCTCCATGTGGTAATCCGCCATGGAAATGCTGGTGGCGTTGAAGCTGTTCGTCTCCAGAATGTCCGCGCCCGCAGCCAAGTACTGCGCGTGGATGTCCTTGATGACTTCCGGCTTGGTGAGGCACAGCAGGTCGTTGTTGCCCTTTACGTCGTGCGGAAAATCGGCGAAACGCGCGCCGCGATAGTCAGCCTCGGTCAATTTGAAGCGCTGGATCATCGTGCCCATCGCGCCGTCGAGGACGAGGATGCGTTGGGCGAGGAGCGCGCGCAGGGTGGCGTCTCGGGAGGCAGGGCTGGACATGGGTCGTAAGGCCGGAAGAAACGGTGATTATATTCTTCGCGCGCGCACCCTTCAGGGACGAGGCATCGACAACCGGGACGAATTCCCGACGCCTGCAACGGCGCGAAATGCCGTACAGCCCCGCGTTGTACCGCAAGCCTCGGGTACGATACTTGCCTTGCATACAGTCGTTGCCGTTTCTGGAGTCCCCATGTCCCTGCCCCGTCCACTCGCGATGCTGCTCGCCGGCGCCCTGCTCGCGCCGGCCGCGCACGCCGATTCCACCGAAAGGGCCTCGCGCTTCTACGAGGATGCGCTGAAGCGCTACGAACGCCGCGACGACGCCGGCGCGATCATCCAGTTGAAGAATGCGCTGAAGGAGGAAGCGCGCATGCTTCCGGCGCTGGTGCTGCTGGGGCAGGCACATCTGCGCCGCGGCGAGCCGGCGGCGGCCGAACGCGTGTTCGCCGATGCGGAAAAAATGGGCGCGGCGCGCACCCAGATCGCCCTCTACCAGGCGCGTGCCTATTTCGATCAGGGAAAATACCGCGCGCTGGTCGAAAAATTTGGCGCCGATGGCTTGTCACGCCAGGACCGCTTCGACCTGCTGCTGCTGCGCGCGCGTGCGCAGATGGCGCTTTCCCAGTACGACGCCGCCATGACGAGCGCGAAGCTCGCCGAGCAGGTCAGGCAAGGCGACGCCCGCGCACTGGCCTTGCAGGCGCAGATCCATCTCAACGCGGGCCGCACACTGGAGGCGCGCGCCACGGTCGAACGCGCCTTGCAAGGCGCGCCCGACAGCGGCGAGGCGCTCAACGTGCTGGCTTCGATCGCGCACGCGCAGGGCGACCTGAAAACCGCCGCGCGAGACTATGGGCGCACGCTCGCAGTCCAGCCGGACAACATCGAAGCGCGGCTGGCGCGTGCCGCGATCGGCTTCGATCTCAAGCGCGACACCGAAGTCCGCGCCGATATCGATTACCTGCGCCGCCACGCGCCTTCCGATCCGCGCGGCGCGTACCTCGCCGCGCAATATTTCGCGCGCCAGGGCAAAACCGCCGAAGCGCGCGCCGCCTTGCAGGAAACCACCCGCACCCTGGGCGAGATCGCGCCCGATTTTCTGGCGGGAAACGAACAATTGCTGTTGCTCGGCGGCCTGGCACACCACGCCCTGGGCGAAACCGAGCGCGCCAAAACCTATCTGGCGAGCTACCTCGAAAAGCGCCCGCGCGAAACCGGCGCACGCAAGCTCCTCGGCAGCATCCATCTCGCGACGGGGCAATACGACCGCGCGATCGCCACGCTGCAACCCGCCCTGCGCGCCAGCCCCGACGATGCACGCATCAAGGCCATGCTGGGCGAGGCCTACATGGCCAAGGGCGATCATGGCCGGGCGACCCTGTTGTTCCAGGAGGCCGCGCAGACGGGCGACAGCCCGGACATCCAGGCCGGGCTCGGCGTCAGCCTGATCGATTCCGGACAGAAGGCCGCCGGCTTCGAGGCACTGAAGCGCGCCTGGCGCCTGGCGCCCGGCCGTGCGCAAACCGGCGTGCCGCTCGCCCTGACGCACCTCAGGCGCGGCGAAGCGAAGCAGGCCATCGCCCTCATGCAGGCGGTGCTCGATCGCGAGCCGCGCAATCTTTCCGCGCACAACCTTCTGGGCGTGGCCCGGCTCGCCGCGGGCGACCGTGCCGGCGCTCGCGAAGCCTACACCACGGCGCTGCGCATCGCCCCCGGTTTCCATGTGGCCCAGCTCAACCTCGCCCGCCTGGACGAAGCCGACGGCCAGCCCGAACGCGCGCGCCAACGTTATCTCGGCATCCTCAAGGCGGTGCCCAACCACCTCGACGCGATGCTGGAACTCGCGCGTCTGGAAGAAAGTTTTGGCCGGACGACCGAAGCGATCCGCTGGCTCGACAAGGCGGCGAGTCTGCATGGCAAGGACCCGCGTCCCAGACTCGCACAAAACGGCCTCTACCTGCGCCGCGGCCAGCCCGAACAAGCGCTCGAAGCCGCCCGTGCCGCGCAGGCCATCGCTCCCCGCCACCCCGGCGCGCTGCTGGCGCTGGCGGAAAGCCAGCTGGCCCAGGGCAACGCCGAACAGGCGCGGGGCAGTCTGCGCAGACTGACGCAGACCGCGGGTTTCGACACCAGCTGGCTCATCAAGGGCGCGGAGGCGCAAATCCGCGCCGGCGACCCGCAAGGCGCCGAATACGCACTCGGCAAGGTTCTGCTGGAGAACGCCGCCAACCGCCCCGCGAAGCTGCTGAAAATCCGCCTCGATATCCTGCAGGCACGCTACGGCGAAGCGGAAAAACAAATCCGGGCGCTCCCCGGAGAAGGCGGCGGTCCGGGCGAGGCACCGCGACTGTTGGGTGAACTCCGACTCGCGCAGGGACGCGCCGGTGAAGCCGTCGACGCCTATCGCCAAGCCTACGCTGCAGCCCCGGCGCGCGACAATCTGTTCGGCCTGTACGGCGCACTGATGGCCTCGAAGCGGGCGGACGAAGCCACCCGCCTGGTGACGGCGTGGAAACAGGGTCGCTCCTTCGACGACGCCGTCGAACACGCACTCGGCGAAGCCTTGATGGCACAGAACGAAGACGCGCGCGCCGCCGCCGTATACACCGCGCTGGTGCGGGCGAACGACCAGGACGCGCGCGCCCACAACAATCTCGCCAACGTCCTCCTGCGTCAGGGCAACACGGCGGGCGCGCTCCGCCACGCCGAGCGCGCCCGCGCTCTCGCCCCCGGCCAGCCCCAGGTCAACGACACGCTGGGCTGGGTGCTGGTGCGCACCGGCCAGATCGAAAAAGGTCTGCGCTATCTGCGCGAAGCTGCCCTGCGCGCCCCCGACGACGCGGAAATCAAGCGGCACCTGGACGAAGCCCTGCACCAGCTTCGCCGCTGAGGCCGTGCGCGTCGGGATTTTTTACAGACCACCCCGTCCAGCCGACCGAAAATTCTGCAAGCTGTTGTTATATAAGTATTACAATTTTCTGGCATCAAGATTGCTTTTGTACGCTCACCCCTACCCTATTACCCTCGGAGTCCACATGAAAACGAAAACGACCCCTCGCGCCCTCGCCCTGTTGAGCGGCCTGATGCTGGGCGGCAGCGCCGCGGCCGCGACCTGGACCTTCAACAACACCGCTACCAACACCCAGGGCGGCGTCACCGCCACCGCTTCGGCCTGGGGCAGCACCGCCAACGGCATCTCGGGCACGAACACCGTGCTCGACAATGCCTTCCTGACCTTCAACGGGTCGAGCGGCCTCGGCGTCAAGAACAACGATTGCGGCACATCGCCCTGTACCGGTTCGGGCGACACGAACGAAGGCATCACCCCGGAGCATGCAATCGACAACGACCAGCGCCGCGACGCCATCCTCTTCTCTTTCAGCGGCGACGAGGTCAACCTGAGTTCGATCAACGTCGGCTGGGTGAGCGGCGATTCAGACTTTTCCGTTTACGCCTTTACCGGCGCGGGCACGCCCAGCCCGGACGGGGTCACCTACACCGACAGCGCGATGGCGCTGGCCGGCTGGGAACTGGTCGGCCACTTCGGCAGCAACGCCAGCACGGGCACCAAGGCGATCAGCGACGCCACCCCGGTTTTTTCCAGCTACTGGCTGATCGGCGCGCTCAACACCGCCAGCGTCGCCAACGATTACTACGCCGATGCCTTCAAGCTGCTGAAGGTCACGGGGACGACCTGTACACAGAACCCCGGCGGCACGGGCTGCGGCAACGGCACGCCGAACACGGGCGTGCCCGAGCCCGGCACGCTCCTCCTGCTGGGCGCGGGCTTCCTCGGCCTGACCCGGATGACGCGCCGCCGTGCCGCCTGATCCCTAGTGGTCTGCTTCGGAAATAGCGTGACAGGATGAAACGGATGGATTTTTTGCGAGCATCCGCTGCACGGATTGCCTGCCAACCCCACTACGCAGGGCAAGGCGCGAGGAGGCGACATAGCGTGCTCTATGGCAACGACGAGCAACGCCGCCATGCGGAAAAAGACGCCGTTTCATGTTGCGTTATTTCGGAAGCAGACCACTAGCCCCCGCGTCAGGAATGCAAACCCCGCCGCGGCGGGGTTTTTTCTGTCCGCATGCCTTGCCGTCAGCGTAGCGGAGGCGGACTGAAACCCGCATGCCCAGGCCTGGCAAGGCGACTTCAATCTCCTTTGCCCGTCAGCCTTGCGCTGGCTTCGACCAGCGGGGTCACGACCGGCTGGATCTTGCGCCGCATCAGTGAGCCGATGGCGGTGGTCTTGAGAAAGATCGGCCTGACCGTATCGGCATCCACTGCCGCCAGCGTATCGAGCGCCGCGCAATCCGGCTCGAACTGCGGCGCGGCGGCGAGCAGCGTGGCACGCGCGGCTTCCCGGCCGACGGCCTCCGTCTGCCGCAGCGGTGCACACCAGGCGGCCAGCGCGGCGAGGGTGTGGTTCACCACTTCCTGGATTTCGGGCCGCTCGAGAATCAGGCCTGCGGTGTGGACGAAAGTCTGCCCCTGATCCGAGAGCGCCTTCGCCAGCATCTGGCTGTAGGGATTGTCGGCAAGCAGCGGCACCGCGGCATGGTCGGCGCGTGCCGGCCGCGGGTTGGGCAGCCTGCCCGGCTGCAATTCGAGAAAGGGCACGTAATACGAATTGCGGCTGCTTCCGCGCTTCCATATCGACAGCCGCTCGGCATCGGTGAGCACGCCCGAATACAGCATCACCGCGACGGTGTCGAGTATGCCGACGTCGTCCTCGTGGAGAAACGCCAGATGCTCGACCAGGAACGTCGCCAGTGTGCGGCCCATGCTGCCCCGGCTGACTTCGTCGCGCATCAGCATCAGGCGCGCGTGCTCGATCGTCGGCATGCACCACCAGGCATAGCGCGCCAGATCGTCGGTGAGCGCAGGCGAATGCACCACCGCCACGACCGCCTCCTCTTCGGCGATCAACAGCAACTGCGCCAGATGCTGGGCGGACAGCCCCGCCTGCGACTGCCGCGCCCAGCGCGTGAGATGCACCGGATAGCCGCCGGGCGAACCGAGTGCGTGTCCGGACAGCAGTTCGCGCACGCGCTTGAGATAACGGTCGCTGCGCTCGGTAGGTTTCAGCGGCACGCTCGCTTCGCCCTGGGGCGTCAACGCCCACAGGGTCATCGACGATTCGTCGATGCGCACCGCCTTGAGTTCGGTGTTGAACAGGACATTGAGGCGCAGTTCGTCTTCGGATGAAAGTTCGTCGTTCATGAGACCGAAGTGTATTGCAAGCGCGGCGCGCGGTCTTCATCCGCCCCGGCAGCCGCGCCCAAGGGCTGCGCGCCGGCAGGCACCGTGACATCGAGCCTGTTTGCGCGGGCAGCGTCGCCGCCCGTTTTACCTGGCGGCGCGCGCGAGCAGATCGCGCACGTAATTCGCGGGAATGGCGTAGGTGAGGCCCGAAGGGGCAGAGAGCGCGGCATCCCTGGCGCCTTTGACGAATACCGAGTTGACCACGCCGAACACTTCGCCGGTGTCGGGGTGCCACACCGGGCTGCCGCTGTTGCCGGGGTAGGCGATGGCATCGAGTTCGAAGACCTCGAAGGCGTCCTGCGCCTGCCGCATGGCGCGGGCGTTGAGTTGCGCGGCGCGCGGCACGGGGGTGAAAGTGGGCACGATGGCGGCCAGTCCCGCACGGTGGGTCGAGGCATTGAGTCCCAGAATCGAGCCGATGGGATAGCCGGTGTAGTACAGTTGCCAGCCTTCGCGCGCGCTCGTCGAATCGCCGAGACGCAAGGCGGGCAGCGGCAGCCCTTCCATCTTCAGCAGCACGAGATCGTGCGCACGGTCGAGCGCGATGATTTTCGCCGGGCGAACCTGCATGTCGCGGTCGCGACCGAGGAAGATGGCGTGCGTTTCGTTCTTTTCGCTGTCGAGCGGCTGCTCGAAGATGTGCGCACTGGATACGATGTGACGTCCGTCGAGCACCGCAAAACCGGTGCCAGCAAGATTGGCACGCGGACTGCGTGTGGGGTGGTAAGTGCCTACGCCGACCACAGCCGGCTTGATGCCGGCGAGGACGTCGGCCACGTCGGCGAACGCCGCGCGGGCAAACAGGAGCGCGGCGAGCAGCAGGCAGGCACGCCACTTGCTCGACCCGGGCGCGACGCAAGCGAAGCGCCGTTCCGGTTCGGTCACACAAATTCGATACAATCCGGGCGTCGTCAAAGACTCTATTTTCATAAGGGAATCCAGAATGAGCGTTGTGGCGGTTGTCGGGCTGGGCTACGTGGGCCTGCCCCTGGCGGTGGAATTCGGCAAAAAGATGACCACCATCGGTTACGACCTGTCGGTCGAAAAAATCGAGCACTACCGTCGATTCTGCGACCCGACCGGCGAAGTTTCAACGGATGACCTCAAGGCCGCGACTCAGCTGACCGTGACGACCGACCCCGCCGATCTCGCAAAGGCGGATTTCATCATCGTCGCCGTGCCCACGCCGGTCGACGAAGCGCATATCCCCGATTTCTCCCCGCTGGTGGGGGCCAGCACCACCGTCGGCA
>CAZOVQ010000070.1:0-8462 GCA_964583195.1 uncultured Thiobacillus sp. | reverse complement strand
ACTCCCTCAAGGTCCGCCTGCCGCAGCTGCTGGACTTTCTCGCCACCCGCCAGCCCGACGCGATCTGTCTGCAGGAAACCAAGCTCACCGACGAGGCTTTTCCCGTGGCCGAGATCGAGGCGGCCGGCTATCGTGCGGTGTTCGCCGGGCAGAAAACCTACAACGGCGTGGCCATCGTCAGCCGCCGTGCGGCCGCCGACGTGCAGGCCGGCATCCCCGGCTTTGCCGACGAACAGAAGCGTATGATCGCCGCCACCGTCGGCGGCGTGCGCCTGGTGTGCGTCTATTGCCCCAACGGTCAGAGCCTCGATTCCGACAAGTATCCCTACAAGCTCGCCTGGTTCGATGCGCTCACCGCCTGGCTTGCGGACGAACTGGCGCGTTATCCGAAACTCGCGGTGCTGGGCGATTACAACATTGCGCCGGACGACCGCGACGTGCACGACCCCGATGCCTGGAAGGACGGCGTGCTGGTGTCGGCGCCCGAGCGTGCGCGCTTCAAGGCCCTGCTCGATCTCGGCTTGGCGGACAGTTTCCGCTTGTTCGAGCAGCCGGAAAAACTCTTCTCCTGGTGGGACTATCGCATGCTCGGTTTCCAGAAGAATCGGGGACTCCGGATCGATCACATCCTGCTGTCGGCACCGCTGGCCGCGGCCTGCACCGCCTCCGGCATCGACCGCGCGATGCGCAAGCGCGCGCAGCCTTCCGACCACGCGCCGGTCGTCGCCGACATCGGCGACGCCTGAGCGGATGCGCCCTACAGATTCGTGCCGGAGTGCCGTTAAATCTGCCGATAAGCCGGCGCCAGACCGGATATGGAGAACGATTTGCCCAAGCACCTTCTCGCCGCCGCGTGTGTGCTCGCGTGCCTGTTGTCCGCCGCGGCGGCGGCTGGCGTGCGGACGGTGCTCGTCGTCAACGACACCAACGGGCCGCCGTACACGACGGCGGCTGGCAGCGGTTTCCTCGATGCCGTGGCCGGCGAGGCCTTCCGCCGCGCCGGGGTTGCGCTGAAGCTGACGAAACTGCCGCCCGAGCGCGCGCTGATCGACGCCGACGCCGGCATCATCGACGGTGACCTCACCCGCATCGCCGGCATCGAGGCGCGTTACCCGAATCTCCTGCGGGTGCCGGAAAAGCTCATCGACTGGAATTTTGTCGCCTTCAGCCGGGACGCGACGCTTGCCGCCCGTTGGGACGCCCTGCGCCAGCGCCGCACGGGTTTCATCCGCGGCTGGAAGCTCTATCAGATGCAACGGGGTTCGGGCAGGGACGTCGTGCTCGCAAACGACGCCGAACAATTGTTCCGCCTGCTCGATCTGGGCCGCATCGACATCGCGCTGCACGAACGCTGGCTGGGCGAAGTGGTGCTGGAGCGCCTGGGCATCGAAGGCGTGCAGCCGCTCGAACCGCCGCTCGCGGTGCGCGAAATGTTTCTCTACGTACACCGGCGGCACGCCGCCCTCGTGCCTGAACTTGCCCGTGCCCTGCGCGCGATCAAGCGCGAAGGCCTGTACGACCGCCTCTACCGTGAGAAGGTGCTGGCGGGCCGGCCGGTTTCCGCGAAGTGAGCGCCCCCGCGCGTTTTCTCCACCCGCTGAAGTCGCCGCTGGCGCGCCGTCTCATCGTTGCTATCCTCGCCTTCAGTTCGCTTGTCGCGGGGTTCACGACCCTCTACCAGAATCATCTGGCCTACCAGCGTGAAATGGACGCGCTCGAGGCCCGCTTCCGGCAGATTGGCAGCGTGCATCTGCGTACCCTCGCCGAATCGCTCTGGGCGGTCAACGAACGCGAAGTCCGGCTGCAACTCGACAGCATGCTGAACCTGCCCGGCATCGTTCACGTATCCATCGACGAAGCGGGACGCTTTCACAGCGAAGCCGGCCGGCGCGAAGGCCATCAGACGCTGGCGCGCAGCTACCCCCTGCGCCTGGTGCGCGACGGCCAGGTGCGCACCCTCGGCACGCTGACGGCAACCGCCGAGACCGACAGCCTGCGTGAGCGGCTGCGGCGCGAAGCGCTCGACGCCTTGCGCGCCAACCTGCTGCGCGCGCTGCTGGTGTCGATCTTCATGTTTGTCCTGTTCCATCGCATGATCGCGCGCCACCTCGCGCGCGTCGTCCGGCACCTGCAGGCGGCCAACCCCGCGGCGGGCGCCGCACCGCTCGTGCTGGCGCGCACCCTGAGAGGCGCGCCCGACGAGATCGATCTGCTCGTGCGCGCGACCAACGACATGCAGGCACGGGTACGCGCCGCACTCGATGCGCAGCACGACAGCGAAACCCGCATCCGGCTGCTGCTCGAATCAACCTCGGAAGCCATTTTCGGAACCGATACCCAGGGTATCTGCACCTTCGTCAATCCCGCCTGCGTGCGCATGCTTGGCTACGCAAGCGAAAGCGACCTGATCGGCACGCGCATCCACGACCTGATCCACCACAGTCACCCGGACGGCCAGCCCTATCCCTTCGAGAGCTGCGCGATACGGCGCGCTTCGCGCGCGCGCACGGCCTGCCATCGCGACGACGAAGTGCACTGGCGCGCGGACGGCACGAGCTTCCCGGTCGAGTACTGGGCGCACCCCATGATCCGCGACGGCGAGCTGGTCGGTACCGTGGTTGCGTTCACCGACATCAGCGAGCGCAAGCGGGCGGAAGCCGATCTCCACCGGCTTGCCTATTACGATGCGCTCACCGGCCTGCCGAACCGGGTATTGTTCAGCGACCGATTGCGCCAGGCGCTCATCGACGCCCGGCGGCACAATCGTTACGTGGCGCTGATGATGCTCGACATGGACCGCTTCAAGGTCGTCAACGATACCCTCGGTCACGAGGCGGGCGACGCGCTGCTGCGTGAAGCGGCTGCGCGCGTGCGGCAGTGCCTGCGCGAGAGCGACACCGTTTCGCGGCTGGGCGGCGACGAATTCGCGCTCTTGCTCACCGACGTCGCCGACAGTCCGCACGTCGCGCATCTCGCGCAGCAGGTCCTGGCGCAATTCAGCGCGCCGATCCGGGTCGGCAACCGCGAAATCTTCACCAGCGCCAGCATAGGCGTGGCGCTTTATCCGACGGATGCGGAGGACGTCGATTCGCTGCTCAAGTTTGCCGATTCGGCGATGTACCACGCCAAGGAAAGCGGCCGTAATACCTGCCGCTTCTATTCCGAGGAAATGACGGTCAGCGTACAGGGGCGCCTGCGCCTGGAAACCGAACTGCGGCGGGCGGTCGAGCGCGGCGAGCTGTTCCTGCACTACCAGCCGCAGGTCGATGCCGGCAGCGGCCGCATCGCCGGCGTCGAGGCCCTGCTGCGCTGGCGCAACGACGCCGGCCGCCTCGTTCCGCCGACGGAATTCATTCCGCTCGCGGAGGAAACCGGCCTGATCGTTGCCATCGGCAAGTGGGTGCTCGAAACCGCATGCGCGCAGCTCAAGCGCTGGCACGCGCTGGGGCATGGCGAACTTTCCCTGTCGGTCAACGTCGCCCCGCGGCAGTTCCGCGACCTGTTGTTCCGGGATACGGTGCAGCAGGCCATCGCCGGCTCCGGCATCCCACCGCACGCACTGGAACTCGAAATCACCGAAAACCTCCTGCTCGACCACGGCGACGAGACCCTGCATACCCTGCGCGCCGTCAAGGCGCTCGGGCCCACGCTTGCCATCGACGATTTCGGCACCGGCTATGCCTCGCTGAGCTATCTCAAGCGTTTTCCCATCGACCGTCTGAAGATCGACAAAAGTTTCGTCCGCGACATCGTCGCAGACAGCGGCGACCTGGAAATCGTCAAAGCGATTGTTGCCCTCGCGCGCGCGTTGCGGCTCAAGGTCATCGCCGAAGGCGTGGAAACGGAGGAGCAGCTCGCCTTGCTGGCACGCGAGGATTGCCGCGACTACCAGGGCTATTACTTCGCGCGGCCGATGGAGGCGGACGCACTGACGGTACTGTTGGCCTCGCAGGCGTCGCTCGCCTGAGGTTCGGCCGGCCGCAGGCAGGGAACTGTCGCGGCGCGGTTTTTTCTGTCTGCGCGCCGCGTGTCAATACTGCACCACCCCCGGATCCAGGCTGCGCCACAGATACCAGGTCGCCACCGTGCGCCAGGGCGCATGACGCGCGCCGTGGCGGCGCAGGGCGGCCGGTGCGGGCCGCTCCCCGGCGAGGTAATGCAGGGCCACCGCCTTCTGCAGGCCGATGTCGTCCACCGGCCAGACGTCGGGGCGGCGCAGGTTGAAGATTAGGAACATTTCCGCAGTCCAGCGGCCGATGCCGCGCACGCCGGTCAATTCGGCGATGACGGTTTCGTCGCCCAGATTTTTCCAGCGCGCGGGAACGATGCGGCCGTCGGCAAAATGGCCCGCCAGGTCCTGTAGATACTCGACCTTGCGCCGCGACAATCCGCAGGAGGCGAAACGCTCCGCGTCGGGCGCGGCGACCCGTTCGGGCGTCACGCTGCCGATGAAATCCTCGAAACGCGCCCAGATGCGGTCAGCCGCCTGCACCGAAATCTGCTGCCCGACGATGGCGCGCGCGAGCGTCTGGAACGGATCACCGCGTGTACCGAGCACGCAGTCGGGATAGCGTGCAATCAGCCCGGCCATCACCGGGTCGGCAGCACCGAGTTCGGCACAGGCGGTTTGCCAGTAGGCAGGGGCGGATGGTTTCAGCTTCATGCGGCTGTTCTGCGATTACCTTTCCCCATCCCTTCACCGCTCACAGCAAAATGATGTCGTATTGCTCCTGCGGATAAAGGGTTTCGACCTGAAGCGATACAGGCTTGCCGATGAAGTCGATCAACTGGGCGAGGCTGCCCGATTCCTCGTCGAGGAACAGGTCGATCACACTTTGCGCGGCGACGATGCGATATTCGCGTGCGTCGAACTGGCGGGCTTCACGCAGGATTTCGCGCAGCACATCGTAGCAGACGGTCTGCGCGGTCTTGATCTCGCCGCGTCCGCCGCAGGTGGGACAGGGTTCGCACAACACGTGGGCGAGCGACTCGCGCGTGCGCTTGCGCGTCATTTCGACCAGTCCCAGCGAAGAGAAGCCGCTGATGGTCGTGCGTGTGGGGTCGCGCGCGAGCGTTTTTTTCAGTTCGGCGAGCACGGCTTCCTGGTGCGCCGGGTTGTCCATGTCGATGAAGTCGATGATGACGATGCCGCCCAGATTCCTCAGGCGAAGCTGCCGTGCGATGGACTGCGCGGCTTCGAGATTGGTCTTGAAGATGGTGTCGTCGAAATTGCGCGCGCCGACAAAGCCGCCGGTGTTGACGTCTACCGTGGTGAGCGCCTCGGTCTGGTCGATGATGAGGTAGCCTCCCGACTTGAGATCGACGCGGCGGCCGAGTGCCTTCTCGATTTCATCCTCGACGCCGTAGACGTCGAACAGCGGCCGGTCGGCACCGTAGTGCGAAAGTTTGTCGGCCACTGCCTGGGTGTAGTTGAGCGCGAAATCGAGCATGCGCTGGTAGGTCTCGCGCGAATCGGTCTGGATGCGCGTGGTGTCGCGGCTGACGAAATCGCGCAGCACGCGCAGCGCAAGGTCGAGGTCCTGATAGAGCAGACAGGGCACGACGCAGTTGCCGCGTTCGCGGATGCTTTTCCAGAGTCGTTGCAGATAGGCGATGTCGGCCTCGATTTCCGCATCCTCGGCGGTTTCGGCCATGGTGCGCACGATGAAACCGCCGGCTACGTCGGCCGGCATCAACTGATGCAGCTTCTGCCGTAGGTTCTCGCGTTCCTCCTCGCCCTCGATCTTCTGCGAGATACCGATGTGGGTTTCCTGCGGCAGGTAGACGAGGTAGCGTCCGGCGAAGCTGATCTGCGTCGAGAGCCGTGCGCCCTTGGTGCCGATGGGGTCCTTGATCACCTGCACCATGAGCGACTGGCCTTCGTGCAGAAGGTGCTCGATGGGTCGCTCGGGTTCGTTGCCGTGGCGCTCGACCCAGATGTCGGCGACGTGCAGGAAAGCCGCGCGTTCCAGACCGATGTCGATGAAGGCGGACTGCATGCCGGGCAGCACGCGCACCACGCGCCCCATGTAGATGTTGGAGACCAGCCCGCGGCACTGCGCGCGTTCGATATGCAGTTCCTGCACCGCGCCCAGGTGCATGACGGCGACGCGCGTTTCCTGCGGCGTCACGTTGACGAGGATTTCTTCGCTCATGGCAAAGCCCGATGGATTTTCAAATCGGGGTGGACGCGTGCATCCGCCCTGATTTGAAAACACGCTCAGACGGTAAGGCCGAAGGCGCGCAGCAGTTCCGCCGTGTCGTATAACGGCAGGCCCACGATTCCGCTGTAGCTGCCTGCGATGTGCTCGACGAAGGCGCCGGCCCGGCCCTGAATGCCGTAGGCGCCCGCCTTGCCGAGATATTCTCCGGTTTCCAGGTAGCGTGCGATGGTGGTCGCGTCGAGTGCGGCGAGCTGAACCGTGCTGGACGACAGGCGCAGTTCCACGTGGGCTTCGTGCTGCACGGCGACGGCGGTATGCACGTGGTGCGCGCTGCCCGACAGGCGCGCCAGCATCGATTCGGCATCGCTGCGATCAGCAGGCTTGCCGAGAATCGCGCCGTCGAGTTCGACTACCGTGTCCGCGCCCAGCACGGGAAAGCGCAGCAGGTGCCGCGCATCGACCGCGCGCCAGCCGCAGGCAGCCTTTTCCGTTGCCATGCGCTGCGCGAAATCCACTGCGGATTCGCCTTCATGCGGCACTTCGACCACGTCCATGCGTCCCGCTACCGCGCGCAGCGGCAGCACGTCGAAGGCCACGCCGATCTGTTTCAGCAGCTCACGACGGCGCGGCGATTGCGAGGCGAGGTAGATGCGTTTGTCGATCAGCATGTCCGCTCTGTTGTCCGGGTTTGGTCAATCCCGATGGTAGGGATGCGATTTGAGGATGCATACGGCACGATACAACTGTTCCACCAGCAGCACACGGGCCAGCGCATGCGGCAGGGTCAGTTTCGACAGCCCCAACGTTTTTCCGGCACGCGCCTTCACGCTGTCGTCCAGCCCGTCGGCGCCACCGATGACGAAGGCTGGCGACCTGCCCGACTGCATCCAGTCGCGCAGCCAGCCGGCCAGCTCGCGCGTCGTCGCCTGCACGCCGCGCTCGTCGAGCACGACCGGGATGGACCCCGCCGGCAACGCGGCGAGGATGCGTTCCGCTTCGAGCTTCCGCGCCTTCTCGCCGTCCTCGCCGGCTACACGATGGGCGGGCTTGATCTCGACGCATTGCAGCGGCAGGTCCGGCGGCATGCGCCGCGCGTAATCGTCGACGCCCGCCGCGATCCAGCCCGGCATCTTGTGGCCGACGGCGATCACGGTGAGTTTCACGCTATGGGGCCGCCGTGCGCGTGCGCCTCGCCTGCCCCGTGCCCCAGAGTTCTTCGAGATTGTAATGCGCGCGCGCCGCGGGCTGCATCACGTGGACGATCACGTCGCCCAGGTCGAGCAGCACCCAGTCGCCGCTGTCTTCGCCTTCGGTGTTTCCGACGTATTCGCCGGCTGCCTTCACCTTGTCGTGCACGTTCGCCGCCAGCGCGCGGGTCTGGCGGTTCGATGCGCCGCTGGCGATCACCATGCGCTCGAACAGCGAGGTGAACTTGTGGGTGTCGAGCACGACGATGTCGCGCGCCTTGATGTCTTCGAGCGCGGCGACGATGAGCTTGATCTTGTCTTCGATGTTCATGCGTAGAGGCGGTTTTCCTGAATGTAATCGAGTACGGCGTCGGGCAGAAGATAACGCGCGCTCTTTCCCTGCGCCAGCGCATCGCGGATGGCGGTGGCGGAAATGGCGAGCGGCGTCATGCGGTGCAGCAGCACCGAACCGGCCGGCCCGGCGGCCGAGCCTTCGGCCACTCGGCGTGCCGCGATTTCCCGGCGCAGGGTTTCGGGCAGCGCATCGGATTGCATCAGCGGCGCGCCGGGCCGCTCGGCCACGGCGATGTGCGCCAGCGCGAACAGGCGCTGCCAGGCGTGCCAGCCGGGCAGGCCAAGAAATGCATCCGCGCCCAGGAGCAGCCAGATTGGCTGGGGCTCGCCCAGTTCGGCGCGCAAGGCGGTCAAGGACTCGACGGTATAGCTTGGCGCGGCGCGGCGGATTTCGCGGTCGTCCACCCTGAAGCGCGGATTGCCGGCGACGGCGCGGCGCGTCATTTCCAGACGGTGGCGCGCGCCGGTGTGCGGCGCACCGCGATGCGGCGGCTGGCCGGCCGGCACGAAGCGCACCTGATCCAGGCCGATGGCTTCCGCCATTTCCTCGGCCAGACGCAGATGGCCGATATGGATCGGGTCGAAGGTGCCGCCGAAGACACCAACAGGCGCGGCCTCAAGCGCGGACGTGGCCGTCTCCCAGCACCACCCACTTCTGGCTGGTGAGGCCCTCGAGGCCGACCGGGCCGCGCGCGTGAATTTTGTCGGTGGAAATGCCGATTTCCGCGCCCAGGCCGTATTCGAAGCCGTCGGCGAA
>CAZOVQ010000069.1:0-8536 GCA_964583195.1 uncultured Thiobacillus sp. | reverse complement strand
TCTATGTGGACGACGGACAGCAGACAGCGGACGGCGCACCGTCTATTCGGGAAGATCGTAAGGCAGCGGTTTCAGGGTGAGCGCGGCGCCGTCGGGGCGTCCCAGATGCAGGGTCTGCGCGCGCGCGCTTTCCACCTGCGCCACGGCGAGCAGGTCGTAGCCCCCTGATGGCGCTGGCGCGGCGTTGACCACGGTGCCGCTGGCCTGTTCGCCGAAGTCGGCGCTATACAGGCTGTCGCCGGCGGCGGCGGGCGCATCGACGTGGGCGAGCAGCATGCGCCGCTTCAGCTTGCCGAGATACTGGCTGCGGGCGACGATTTCCTGGCCCGGGTAGCAGCCTTTCTGGAAGCTCACGCCACCCAGCGTTTCGTAGTTCACCATCTGCGGCACGAACTGTTCCTGCGTTGCGGCGACGATCATCGGAATGCCGGCGGTCAGGCGCAGCCAGTCCCAGGCAGGCGCGCCGACGGGGGTTGCCGAGTGACGGAGCGTCAGCCATGCGGCCTGGGCACGTTCCGGGCGCACGGCGAGCACGAACTTGTCGGCGCCGACCCGGATGACCCTGCCCGCGTCGCCTGTGAGCGTACGCATGGGTGCGTCGGGCATGGCGCCCATCGCGTCTGCCACCGCCGCCTGCGCGGTGGGGCCGGCGACGACCAGACGTACGCGTTCGTCGCTGGCGTCGCGCCCCTTCACTCTGGCGCGCAGAATGAACATCGACAGGCGCTTCAACACCCCGGCGTGGAGTTCGCCGGACATCTGCAGGCAGTAGTCCTCGTCGTCGCGCCACATGAGGAAATTGCCGAGCAGCCTGCCCTTGGGGCTGCAATAGCCGTTCCATTGCGCGCTGTCGGCGTGGAGGGCGTTGACGTCGTTGGTAAGCTGCCCCTGCAGGAAAGCGGCGGTATCCTCGCCGCTGAAGGCAAGCACGCCGAGCTGCGACAGATCGGCGACGATGGTAGTGTTTGCCGCCGCAAGGCGTTCGGCACCGGCGTCGCCGTAATCCTGCACGGCACCGTTCGCCCAGCGCGCGCCCGCTGATTCGAGAAAGGTTTTCCAGGAGTCGATCACGATGCGGTCCGATGAAATAAGGCAACCCGAAAAGTTTACACGCTGATGCGCGAGCTGGTATGCAAACCCTCGTGGCGATTGCGGTTGTGGCTGGGCGGGTTGGTCGTGCTCGCGCTTGTCGCCGTTGCCCGCGCGGCCCTGCCGACGGCGGTGCAGGGCGCGCTGACGGCGGCGACGCTTGCGCTGGCCGTGCGCAGCGGACGGCGGATGACGCACCTGCCGGCGCTGCGTCTTCTCGCGGACGGCAGGCTGCAGGGCAGGGATGCGGACGATGTCTGGCACGCGCTCGAAGTGGCGGGCGACAGCTTCGTTTCACCGCATCTGGTGGTGTTGCGTTATCGCCTGGAAGGCGGCCCGGTTCGCACGCTGACGCTGATGGCGGACAGCCTGCCTGCCGACGACTGGCGCCGGCTCAGGGTATCGCTTCGCTGGATACCCCGCACACGCTCGGACACAGCGTCCCCGGACGGGGGTTGAGTACGGTGTTGCCGGCGACCGGCAGCGTATCGGGGTAGTCGCGGCTGGTATGCAGCCCCCGGCTTTCCTGCCGCAACTGGGCGGAACGGATGATGAGATCCGCTGTTTGCACGAGGTTCCTGAGTTCGATCAGGTCGTTGCTGACACGGAAATTGCGGTAGAACTCGTCGATTTCCTCGCGCAGCAGACGCACCCGGTGTGAGGCGCGCGCGAGCCGCTTGTTGGTGCGCACGATGCCGACGTAGTCCCACATGAAGCGGCGCAGTTCGTCCCAGTTGTGCGAGATCACGATTTCCTCGTCGGCGTCGGTGACGCGCGAGGCGTCCCAGGGCGGCAGCCCGAGCGCAGGCGCGGGCGGGGTGGCGAGGATGTCGGCGGCGGCGGCGTGGCCGAACACCAGGCATTCGAGCAGCGAGTTCGACGCCAGGCGGTTGGCGCCGTGCAAACCGGTGAAACTGACTTCGCCGACTGCATACAGACTGCACAGGTCGGTGCGCGCATGGATATCCGTGACGACGCCGCCGCAGGTGTAGTGCGCGGCCGGCACCACAGGAATCGGTTCGCGCGCGATGTCGATGCCGAGTTCGAGGCAGCGGCGGTGGATGGTCGGGAAATGCGCCAGAATGAAGCCGGCCGGTTTGTGGCTGATGTCGAGAAAGACACAGTCGATGCCGCGTTTTTTCATTTCGAAGTCGATCGCGCGCGCCACCACGTCGCGCGGCGCAAGCTCGGCGCGTTCGTCGTGCAGGGGCATGAAACGCGTGCCGTCAGGCAGCAGCAGCCGGCCGCCTTCGCCGCGCACCGCCTCGGATATGAGAAAGGATTTGGCGTGCGGGTGATACAGGCAGGTAGGGTGAAACTGCACGAATTCCAGATTCGCCACCCGGCAGCCGGCACGCCAGGCCATGGCGATGCCGTCACCGGTCGAGGTGTCGGGATTGGTCGTGTAGAGATAGACCTTGCCGGCACCGCCGGTGGCGAGCACGGTATGGCCGGCGGCGAAGGTTTCGACCTCGCCGGTTTCCCGGTCGAGCGCGTAGGCGCCGTGGATTTGCCGTTCCTCCCCGCCTGCCCGTCTGCCCGAAATGAGGTCGATGGCGACGTGCTGCTCGAAGGTTTCGATGTTGGGGTGAACGCGCACGCGGTCGAGCAGGCTCATCTGCACCGCGTGGCCGGTGGCATCGGCCGCGTGCACCACGCGCCGGCGGGAATGGCCGCCCTCGCGCGACAGGTGGAAGCCGCCGAGCGCCTGCGGGTCGGGGGTGAAGGCGACGCCGTTGGCGGTGAGCCAGGCGATCATTTCGTGCGCGCGGCCGGCGACCAGACGGGTGACTTCCGTGTCGCACAGGCCGGCGCCGGCGACCAGGGTGTCGTGCACGTGGGCGTCGACCGAGTCGCCACTGTCCACCGCTGCGGCAATGCCGCCTTGCGCCCAGTCGCTTGCGCCGTCGTTCATCCGGCGTTTGGTCACGATGGCGACGCGGCGGTGGTCGGCCAGCCTGAGCGCGACGGTCAGCGCGGCGAGGCCGCTGCCAAGGATGAGGACATCGTGTCTGTGGTGCATGGTGTCGGGCGATGATAGCAGGAGGCCGCGCCGCTTGAACTTTTCCGGCGTCTGCGGCTCAACACCGACCTTGAGGTGCGGTCGCGTATACTTCTCGGCCAGCAAACCCGAACGATTCATTCAGGCGGCCCGCCGGGTTTCCGCGCCTGCCGATGGGCGAACGGGTGAAAAACAAGCTGCAGGGAGACATGTCGGACCGCGAACTGGATCAGGTGCTGGTCGAACGCGCCCAGAAGGGCGACAAGCGAGCGTTCGAGCTGCTGGTAAATAAATACCACCGCAAGCTCGGCCGCCTGCTGTCGCGCATGGTGCGCGACGCCGCGGAAGTGGAAGACATCACGCAGGAGGCCTTCATCAAGGCCTATCGGGCGCTGCCCGGCTTTCGCGGTGAAAGTGCCTTCTACACGTGGCTGTACCGGATCGCGGTGAACACGGCGAAGAATTATCTGGTCGCCCACAAGCGCCAGCCGGTATCTTCCGATGTGCAGGTCGAAGACGCGGAAAATTACGAGGACGGCGACATGCTGCGTGACATCGCCACCCCGGATGCGGAACTCCAGACCCGGCAGATCGCCAAAGCGGTTAACGAGGCCGTCGAGGCGCTGCCGGAGGAATTGCGGACGGCCGTGACGCTGCGCGAGCTCGAAGGCATGAGCTATGAAGAAATCGCGCAGGCGATGGGGTGCCCGATCGGCACCGTGCGCTCGAGAATTTTTCGTGCTCGCGAGGCGATCGCGGAGAAAATACGCCCGATGCTGGGCACGAGTCAGGACAAGAGGTGGTAAACATGTCAGCACTACGCAAAACCGCATCCGTCGAAGTGGCGGACGATACCGGACTGTCGAGGCTTTCGGCGCTGCTGGACGGCGAAACCGGGCGCGCCGAGACCGAAGCCTGTCTTGACGCGCTGAAAAAGGATACGTCCCTGCGTCGCTACTGGGCGGACTATCAACTGATCGGCGACGCCCTGCGTGGCGTGGAGCCCGCCCCATCGGATTTCATGGCGCGTTTTTCCGAGCGTCTCGCCGCCGAACCCACCGTCCTCGCGCCGCGTCATGGCGCATGGCCGCAACGCGCAGCCGCCGTCTCCCTGGCGGTGCTCGCGGTATGGGGCGTGGTGGCGCTGCGTGGGTCGCAGATCGATGCGCCGCCGACGCCGCAGATGGCTGCCACCCCCGCATCCGCGCCGCTCGCGCAGGCCGCCGCCGGCTTGAGCCTGGCCAGCGACGAAGTCCGCATGGCGCCCTATTTCGTGGCGCATCAGGAGTTCGCGCCCATGGTCGTGGTTTCGCCCTACCAGCGCGCCGTGGCTATGGCGGTGGAGCCGCGCTGATGCAGGCACGGCTCCATGGCGCAGGAAGCTGGCGCGGTTTCGGCATTTTTCTGGCGGCCTGTCTGCTGGCCACGGCCGCACGGGCAGACACCGCCGCCGAATGGCTGGACCGCGCGGCGCAGGCGGCCAAACAACTGAACTACAGCGGTGTTTACGTTTATCACCACGGCGAGCACGTCGAGGTGCTGCGGGTGAACCATCGCGCCGACGCGCGCGGCGAACAGGAAAAGATCGAGGTGCTGGACGGCACGCCGCGCCAGTTCCTGCGCATCGGCAACGACGTCTACTGCCATCTGGCCGACGGCCGTCACGTGCGCCTGGAGCGCAATGTGCCGCGCCGTTTCTTTCCGGCCTTACTGCCGGACCAGCCGCAAACCCTGCTCGACTACTATGAAGCCCGTCTCGGCGGGAGCGAGCGCGTTGCCGGGCGCACCTGCCAGGTGATCGTCCTGCAACCGCGCGACGGCTATCGCCACAGCTTCACCCTCTGGCTCGACAAGCGAACCGGCCTGCCGTTGAAATCGCGGATCGACAACGAAAATGGCGGCCCGGTGTCGATGTTCGTGTTTTCTGAAGTGCAGATTGGCAAGATGCCCGAGGCGAGCGTCTTTCGCAACGATATCGCCGGCAAGCGCATCATGAAGGCAAGCCTCGACGAAGCAGCCGACCCGGGTTGGAGCGTGAAGCCGCCCCCAGGATTCGAACGGATGCAGGTGGCGGTACGCTCGATGCCGGGCAAGAAAGCGCCGGTGACGCACATGATGTTTTCCGACGGCCTGTCGGTGCTGTCGATGTTCATCGAGCCTTCCGATCCACGAGTGCAGAGCCTGCGCGGCCTGTCCGCCGAAGGCGCCATCGGCATCTATGCACGGGAAGTGGACGGTTATTCGGTCACGACGCTGGGCGAGGTGCCTAACGTCACCCTCATCGAGACCGGTAATTCGGTCAGCAGGCAATAGCCCATCCACCATGTTGGAACAGACCGCTGAAGTCATCGACGTTGCCCCCCAGGGAATCCGGGTGCGTGCGGTCGAATCGTCCGGCTGCGGCAGTTGCGGCGGCCAGGGCTGCTCGACGCGACGCATCGCGGAAATGTTCCGGCGCGCTCCGTGCGGCTTCCTCGTCGATAGCACGCTGCCGCTCGCGCCGGGTGACCGGGTGATCGTCGGTATCGCGCCCGGGAGCGTGCTGGCAGGTGCATGGCGTGCCTACGGCATGCCGCTTGCCGCGATGCTGTCGGGGGCCGTTCTGGCGCAGGCCGTCGCCCCGGGCGATGGCCCGGCCCTGGTTGGGTTGCTGATGGGGGGGATGGCAGGCGTGTTGGCTGTGCGTGGCAGCCGGGGCCGGCGCCCGCAGGTATTGCGGCATGAAAATTCTGGTCCGGGGCCTGTTCATCCCCCGTTCACGTCTGCGAAGAAATAGTGCGAACAGGCCCAGGTTTCAGATGTGACCGTTCAATTGAAGAAAGGACAGCAGTGATGATGCGATCGGCTATTGCGGCGCTGGCGCTGGCGACGACCTTGTCGATGCCCGCGCAGGCGAAGGACGTGATGGATGTCGCCGACCTGGTCGAGAAACAGGGGCCGGCGGTGGTCAACATCAGTACCACCCGGCTCGTCAAGCGCAACCCTGACGGCCTGCCCTTCGTCGTGCCCGACGAGGAAGACATGCAGGAATTTTTCCGAAAATTTTTTCCCCCGGGCGGGCCGGGCAGACAGGGTGGGCCGATGCAGGAAATTCCTGCCCGTGGGGCAGGGTCGGGTTTCATCGTCAGCAGCGACGGCTACATTCTGACCAACGCACACGTCGTCAAGGGCGCCGATGAAGTCGTGGTCAAACTTATCGACAAGCGCAAATTCACCGCCAAGGTCGTCGGCACCGACGAGCGCACCGACGTCGCCGTGCTCAAGATCGTTGCCGGCGACCTGCCGACAGTGAAGCTTGGCGACCCGACCCGGCTGCGCGTGGGCGAAGCGGTTGCGGCCATCGGCTCGCCTTTCGGCTTCGAAAACTCGGTCACCGCCGGCATCGTTTCGGCCAAGGGACGTTCGCTGCCGTCGGAAAACTACGTGCCCTATATCCAGACCGATGTGCCGATCAATCCCGGCAACTCCGGCGGGCCCCTCTTCAACATGCGCGGAGAAGTGGTCGGCATCAATTCGCAGATATACAGCCGTAGCGGCGGCTACCAGGGTGTCTCCTTCGCGATTCCCATCGATGTGGCGATGGAGGTGGCCGGCCAGCTCAAATTGGGCGGCAAGGTGACGCGCGGCTGGCTGGGCGTGGTTATCCAGGAAGTGAGTGCCGACCTCGCGGAATCCTTCGGTCTCGACCGGCCGCGCGGTGCGCTGGTAGCGCAGGTGCAACCGGACACGCCGGCAGCCAGGGCGGGACTCCAGCCCGCCGACGTGATCCTGAGCTTCGACGGCAAAGTGGTCGAAAATTCCGGCGACCTGCCGCGCATGGTCGGCATGTCCCGGCCGGGCGCGCGCACGCCGCTCACAGTCTGGCGCAAGGGCAAGACCCTGCCGCTGACCGTCGTCCTGGGTGAACTGCCGGTCGAGACCGCGCAGGCCGAAGGCGGAAGCCGGGCCTATTCGCGCGGCGGGCTGGCGCTGGCCGAGCTGGATGCGGAACAGCGCCGCGCGCTCGACCTCGATCACGGTCTGCGGGTCGAGGAATCGACCGGCGACGCCGCACGCGCCGGCATCCGCGCAGGCGACGTCATTCTGGCGGTGAACAATGCGCGGGTATCGAGCGTCGAGGATTTCCGCAAGGCCATCGCCGGCGTTCCCAAGGGCAAGAGCGCGGCCATTCTGGTTCGGCGCGGCGACGGATCGTTGTACATTCCGCTGAAGATTTCCGGTGATTGAACGGCCTATCCTCTACACGCGGCGTGACTGCCCCTTGTGCGAGGAAATGGAGGCGGCGGTCGCCGATCTCCTGGGGGGCAAGCCGGTCGAACGCATCGACGTTGACGCCGACCCTGCGCTCCAGGCCCGGTTCGGCCGCGACGTGCCGCTGCTGTTCGATGGTGCGCTCGAAATCTGCCGGCATCGTCTCGACCCTGAACGGGTTCGGGCGCGACTCGCCGCCAGGCGCTGAAATCCGTTAAAATCCGAACGGTTATCTCACCCTTGCCCGGGCACGGAAACGTGCCCGTTTTGTTGTGTCGCAGAATCTGATCCGCAATTTTTCCATCATCGCCCACATCGATCACGGCAAATCGACGCTGGCCGACCGTCTGATCCAGCATTGCGGCGGCCTGTCCGAGCGCGAGATGGAAGCGCAGGTGCTCGATTCGATGGAACTGGAGAAAGAGCGCGGCATCACCATCAAGGCGCAGACCGCCGCGCTCACCTACAAGGCGCAGGACGGTCAGACCTATCGCCTGAACCTGATCGACACGCCGGGCCATGTCGACTTCTCCTATGAAGTCAGCCGCTCGCTCTCCGCCTGCGAGGGCGCGCTGCTGGTGGTCGATGCCTCGCAGGGGGTGGAGGCGCAGACGGTGGCGAACTGTTACACCGCCATCGATCTGGGCGTCGAGGTCATTCCGGTACTGAACAAGATCGACCTGCCGGCGGCCGATCCGGACCGCGTGGCGGCGGAAATCGAGGACATCGTCGGACTGGATGCAAGCGACGCCGTGCGCGCCTCGGCCAAAACCGGCATCGGTATTGCCGACATTCTCGAAGTGGTGGTAAAGCAGGTGCCGCCGCCGCGTGGCAACGAAACTGCGCCGTTGAAGGCACTCATCATCGACTCCTGGTTCGACAACTACGTCGGCGTCGTCATGCTCGTGCGCGTGGTCGACGGGGTCTTGCGGCCCAAAGACAAGATCCGTTTCATGGCCACCGGCGCGCAGTACCTCACCGAGCACGTCGGCGTGTTCACGCCGAAATCGGTGGACCGCGAGCAGCTCGCCACCGGCGAGGTGGGTTTTGTCGTCGCCGGCATCAAGGAGCTCAAGGCCGCGCAGGTCGGCGACACCATCACGCTGGTGGACAACCCGGCTGCCGAGCCGCTGCCCGGCTTCAAGAAGGTGCAGTCGCAGGTGTTCGCCGGCCTGTACCCGGTCGAGTCGCACG
>CAZOVQ010000068.1:0-8558 GCA_964583195.1 uncultured Thiobacillus sp. | reverse complement strand
AAGCCGACAAGGCCCGCGCCACCGCGCTCATGCGCGTCAACCATGTGGGAGAAATCTGCGCCCAGGCGCTCTACGCCGGCCAGGCGCTCACCGCGAAGAACGAGAAAGTGCGCGGCGAACTCGAACAGGCCGCGCGCGAGGAAACCGACCACCTCGCCTGGTGTGAACAGCGCATCACTGAACTCGGTGGCCGCAAAAGCCTGCTGAATCCCTTGTGGTTCGGCGGTGCGTTTGGGATAGGGGTGGTCGCCGGCTTGTTGGGCGACAAGTGGAACCTCGGCTTCCTCGCCGAAACCGAGCGCCAGGTCGAAGCCCATCTCGACGGGCACTTGCAGAAATTGCCTGAAGCCGATGCCAAAAGTCGCGCTGTCGTCGAGCAGATGAAAATCGACGAAGCACAGCACGCGCAAACTGCCATCGACCACGGCGGTGCGCCGCTGCCGCTGCCGGTCAAGCAGGCGATGCGGTTTGCGGCGGATGTGATGCGGCAGATGGCGAGCCGGATTTGAACACCGGTTTGGTTCAGGCAGCGCTGTCCGCCACGAAGCGTACCAGTTCATTCAGCCCGGAGCTTGTCGCATCCGCTGTCGCACCTAGCGTTTCCGGCTGGCTTTTCAGGCGGTTGACCCAGAAGGTGGGATAGCCGTACCACTTGGCGCCGGCGACATCCCAGCCAGCGAATGCGGCGAACACGATGTGCTCGCGCTTGAGCCCGAGCGATTTCACGCCGAGGGCATAGGCCTTGGGATCGGGCTTGTAGCTGCGGATCGGGTCGGTGCTGAGCACCTGCTCGAAGAGCCCGTCCAGGCCGGCGTGTCGGATGTTGGTTTCCAGCATGGCCCGGGTCATGTTGGACAGGAAGGCCAGCCGCACGCCGGATGCCTTCAAGGTTTTGAGTGCGGGCAGTGCATCCGGCCAGGCATTGAGCTGGAGATAAGCTTGCATCAGCTGATCGCGCTTGTCTGCAGTCAGCTCGAGCCGAGCGTCTTGGGCCGCGAAAACGAGAGCGTCTTCAGTGGCCTGCCAGAAATCTGTGTACTGTCCGCCGAGGGCGCGCAGCCACTGGTATTCGAATTGGCGTGTGCGCCAGTTCTTGCCGAGTTCGCTGCCCTTGCCGGGAAACAGGGTGTCCGCGAGTTTGAAGATCGGGCGCGGATCGAAAACGGGGAAGGCGTCAAAGGCAACCGCCTGATAACGCGAGGTGTGGGCAGCGTGGCTTGGAAGTGCCCGTCCGATCATGCCGGCGGCAGCGCTGGCCGCAGCAAGATGCATGAAGGTGCGGCGATTCATGGTCATGTCGGGCTCCCGGGGCAGTGCAGTATGCACAAGCAGAAGACGCTGCGGAATCAGGATTTATTCCGGTTCAGGCCAGGTTTGTGGCTTGGTGAGCGGGCGTGTAACTGCGGATGCGCGGTGCCGGGCACCTGCCCGAACAGGCCGTCGCGGTCACGACAGTGGCGGCTGCCCGATTTGTCCAGCGTGGCGGCCCTGGGCGGCCCGGCGTTCATGCCGGGCTGTGCGGGCTCAGAAGAGGATGGCGGCGCCGCAGTTGGCCTGTCCGTTGCCGGCCAGCCAGGCGCCGGTGGTCGCGTTGAAACAGTTGGCGGGCGTGGGCGCGGCGCCGCCACCGGCATAGGCGGAGAAGCGCATGCTGCCGCGCAGCGCGTCGCCGTCGTCGATCTTGCGGTCGATTTCGGCGAGGATATCGACCGGGATTTGCGGGCCGGTCTTGAGGTTGAGGCGCGGAGTGGGCGTGCCGCTGTCGGCGTAGACGGCGTCGTGGATGATCTGCAGACGTGCGCCGAAGGGGTTGTTGGGCGTGGTGGCTGGACCTTCGGTGGCATTGAAGACGAAGGTGCCGTTGATGAAACCGGCGTGCGAAAGATGATCCCAGACCGCGATCGATTCGTTGCCGGCTTCGATCTGTCCGTTGCCGTTGCCGTCCTGCGCGGCGCCGGCGATCTGCGTGGTGGCGGCCGTGAAATCGCCCGGCAGGGCGCGATAGCGATCCTGGAAGCCGAAAAACGCGGCCTTGGTGCCGTCGATCTGGGCGATGATGTTGCGCACGCGTGCGCTGGTGATGAGCTCCTGGCCTTTGAGGATGCCACCGAGCAGCAGGCCGATGATGACCAGCACGATGGCGATTTCGATCAGGGTGAAACCCGTCTGGCGATGCGAAAGCTTGGAAGCAGGCATGTTGGCGTTCTCCGGTTTCGTTTTTGCCTGACAGGAAAGGCTGCAAAATGCGTGCCATCGGGATTGAATTTACAGACGCATGATTGACTTGCTTTTTTTTCTGGAGGTGCTCGCGCGCGGAGAGAAAATTCGATGAAAAACCAACAGCTGCGCCAGCTTCCCGTCAATCCCGTCAAACCCGGGGCACGGCAGTAGGCTCCATTTTTCGTGCGGATGGCCGATAAGCCGTGAGTCTTCCTTTGCCTGTCCGGGCGATCTTCGCATGAATGCCGATACTTCCGCGCCGCCCTGGCTTGCAACCGCTGCCGCCCGTCTGACGCGGGTGACGCCTGGCCGCTGGCTGGGGCTGATGCTGCTCGCGCTGCACGCCGCCGTGGTGTTCGACGCCGACACGGCACCGACGCGCGCCTTTCTGCTGGCGCATTACGGCCTGTTTCTGCTGTGGCAGCCGCTGATCCGCAGCGAGACGCGGATCGAGCCGCGTCTGGCGCTGCCGGTGTTTGCCATGGCCGCGCTGCTGGTGCTGGCCGATAGCACCTGGGTGATGGCGCTGTGGCTGGCGATCCTGGCCGGACTCGTCGGCGCCGCGGCGGCCGGACAGAACGAGCGCGGGCCGCGGCTGGCCTATCTCCTGGCGCTGGTCTATCTGCTGTTCCTGCTGCTGGCCTGGGTGCTGCCGCAAAGCCTGGGGGAAACCGCGCTGGCGGCCGCGCCGGCGGCCGGAGTGCGTTATGGTTTGCCGCTTTTGCCGCTGACCATCGTTTTCCTGCCGGCGCAGCGCCGGCGGAGTGATCCCTCGACGCTCGATTTCGTCTATGGGTTGATGCTCTCGCTGCTGGTGATCGTGCTCTCGCTCGGCGCCTTCGCCGTGGTGGCGGTATCCCGGGCGAGCTATGCCTGGGCGTTGGTGCAGACGCTGCTTGCCATGGCGGCGCTGTTGCTGGCGCTGTCGCTGTTATGGAATCCGCGTGCCGGTTTTGCCGGGCTGGGACAGGCCACGTCGCGCTATCTGCTGTCGGTCGGCCTGCCTTTCGAGGCCTGGGCGCGGCGGCTGGCGACGCTCGCCGAACGCGAGCGCGATCCCGAATCCTTTGTTCGCAACGCGCTCGCCGATCTCACCGAAATGCCGTGGATCCGCGGCGGACGCTGGCAGGCTGCGCGCGGCGCGGGCGAATTCGGCGAGGCGGCGGCGCACGCAACGCAGCACGAATTCCACGGTCTCGCGCTGACCTGGCGTTCGGTGCGGCCGCTCGCGCCGGCGCTGGCGCTGCACGTGCGATTGCTGTCGCAGTTGCTGGGTTATTTCTACGCTGCCAAGGTGCGCGAGCAGACCTTGCGCGAACAGGCCTACAGTCAGGCGATCCACGATACCGGCGCGCGGTTGACGCACGACGTGAAGAACATTCTGCAGTCGATGAAGACCCTGCTGGCGGCGGCCGAGGTTTCGACGCCGGAGGACGGCGAACGTCTGCTGGCGCTGATGAAACGGCAGTTGCCGCAGCTCGCCAGCCGGCTGTCCCAGACGGTGGACAAACTCAGGCAGCCGGCGGAGACGGATGCGGCGACCGTCTCCGCGCGCGACTGGTGGAACGCCCTGCGTGGACGCTATGAACACGATGACGTGCGTTTCGTCGCCACGGACGCGCCGGACGACACGCCGCTGCCGCAGGACCTGTTCGACAGCGTCGCCGACAATCTCCTCGTCAATGCTTTGCGCAAGCGGCAGGGCGAGCCGAACGTGGCGGTCGAAGCGCGGCTCGCGCTGTACCCGCTGCCGACTTTCAGTGTGACCGACAGCGGTTCGGCCGCGCCTGAACACGTCGCGCGCAACCTGTTCCAGGGGCCGGTGGCGTCGGATTCCGGTCTTGGGGTGGGTCTGTATCAGGCGGCGCGGCAAGCGGCGCGCGCGGGCTACCGTCTGGAACTGCCCGACAACCGGACGGGCAGCGTGGTGTTCCGCCTGCAGGCTACGGGCAGCCGGTAGGACAAACCCGCGGAACCAGCAAGGGGTAGGCGATCCAGCTCGTCAGGTCATCGAATTCCCGTGCCGTTTCGGCCGGCGAGCCGTCTTCCGGCCGATACGGCGGACGGCTGACGTAGAAATTGTCCGTGTCCAGATTCTCCAGCTCGTCGGTTCCGGTGGGCGCGGCAAGCGGCGCGCCGTTGATGGCGTTGTGCGCGCCCCGGCCGTTGGGGCCGTGCGAGATGACGACCGCCGGCACGTTTTCGGCGATGTCGCCGGCAAGACAGGTGTTCGCACTACATATCTGGAGCCAGCTCGCATCCGGCGGCGCGGTGCCGACGCCGAAGCCCGTGGCGTTGCGGCTGACACGGTCGATCGTCGCGTAGCGCAGGCGATTGCCCCAGGCATCCATGTTGCTCACGCCCAGCGTCACCCAGGGGAAAAAACCGATTTGCCCCATGCAACTGCCGTCCAGCACGTTGCGGTTTTCCTGCCCGTTGCCGGTGATGTCGGGGCAGGGCAGATACGGGTTGCCATCGGTCGTTTTGTGCGTCATCGCGTAGCCGATGATCGCTTCGCGCGCCTCGTCCAGCGTTCTTTGCGTCTCGGCGGTGCGACGCGCCTGGATCTGAGCCGTCAGCGGCACCGCCAGACCGCCGATCAGCAGAGTAATGATGACCAGCACGATGGCCAGTTCGATGAGGGTGAAGCCGGATGGGCGGTTCATGGCGTGGGCACGGGCGGCGTTGCGGGGCGCTTGATCTGATACGGCTCGTAGACCTTGCCGTCGGCGCGTAGCTGACCAGGTTTCAGGCCGTTCGCGCGCGCGGCGCCGACCTCTGCGCGGCCGTCTATCCAGCGCGTGGTGGCGCCGTCCGAACGTACGACGAGACCGTCGTAGCGCAGCACCGCGCTCGCTGTGACGCCGGCACCGCCTGCCGCCGCGCGTGTCCGCGCCCGTTCCAGTTGCGCGCGTTCGGCGGGGGAGAAGAACAGGCGGCCGGGATCCGTCGGCGCGTCCACCGCAGCGGCCAGACCCGGCAGCGCGGCAAGGCAGCAGAAAAAGCAGGCCGGTTTCACGAGGCGTCTCCATTGCGGGCGACGGTAAACCACTCCAATTCGCACTCGGCCTCGAGGGTCGGCCGGTCTACGGCCGCGAAGGCGGGGTGGCCTGGCTGTGCCAGGCGGCAGCCGCGCACGCGCACGACGCCTGGCGCGCGGGCGTGCAGCGCAGCGAGAAAACGCGGCAGATCGGTTTCCACCAGGAGCGGCAGTTCCAGCGTCATCAGCGTGTAGCCGAGCGGCAGGCCCTGCGCCAGCGCGGCGTTCGCCGGCGTGCGCGGCGCCAGCCGGTAGTCGAGGCCGTAGAGGCCGACGTCGCGGTTGGCCTGTTGCACGGCCTCGATCCAGGCGAGCCGCGGTTCGGGGCCGACGAAGCCGCGCGCGACCAGTGCCCGGTAAGCGTTCAGATGTGTGGCGATGAGTTGCCGGTCGTCGCGGCTGCGCGCCAGCGTGCGCCGGGCGTTGTCGAGCGTCGCCTGGCTCGCCTGCAGGGTCTGGCGCGCGGCGTCTGCCTGCTGCCGGCTCCACCAGGCGCCTGTGCAGGCCAGGAGGAGCGTGGCCGCGACCAGTGCGAGCGGGCCTTTGAGCGCAGCAAATGGCGGCATGTTCACGGTGTCGCCTCGCGATAGCGCAGTTCGACACTGAAGGGCGCTGCGGCCTGTCGGCCTGCGCCGAGCGAACCGGAGAGCGCAGCCGTGGAATCGGCGTTGATCGGGCTGCTTTTCAGGCTGGCCTCGCGCACCCGGGGCGAGGCGCGCAAGGTTTCGATGAAGCGTTCGATGTGGCGCATCGCGGCGCGGTAATTGCCGTCGAAGGACGGAATCGCGGCATCGATGCGCAGCACGAGGCCGCCGCCCGGCTCCAGGCTGTCGTCGCGCCAGGACAGCGCTTCGAGCGCAATATTGGGCGTCGCCAGCAGACTCTGGCCGACCAGTTCGAGGAGGTCGGCAGGATCGGACGCGGGCTGTTCCAGACTGCGGGCCAGTGCCACGGTCTGCGCCAGTTGTCCCGGCGCGGCGACGTCGCGCGGGAAATCGAGCGCGATGCGCCGCATGGTGTCCGCGACCTGCCGCTGCGTGCTGGCAAGCTGCCAGGTCTGGTCGTGCAGGGTCTGTGCATGCAGCCACCAGGCGCCGGTGGCTGCCACGCCCGCCAGCGCGATGGCGCCAGCGGTGGCGTACAGGCCGCGCCGCCAGCGGAATTCGACGTGTTGCCGCAAAAGTTCGGGGGGCGCGAGATTGAGTGTCATCGCCTCGCCGGCGCTCGCCGCGAGTGGCGCGATTTCCGGTGCGGCGGCAAGGAAGTCGTCGGGAATGCGCAGGGCAGCCGCCAGGTCGGACAATTCGACCAGGCGCGTGCTGAAGGCGGGATCGGCGTTGAGCGGCGCGCGCGCCTCGGCGAGCAGGCTGCCGGCGTCGACGAGCACGACGTGCAGGCGTGCTTCACGCGGCAGCATGCGCTGGCCGGTGAGGTAGAGCTGGGTCTTGGCGATTTCGTCGGCGGCATTGCCGGGGGCCGGCGCATCGCCGCCGGTCAGGCGCGAGAAGCGCAGGCGCCCGTCGTGATAATAGGACAGGCGCAGACGCTGGTTGAGCCGGTAGGCGAGCAGCACGTGCGCTTCCTGAATGCGCAGTGCCCGCAGCAGCGGCTGGCAGGCGAGCGCCAGCGGTACGATGCCGGCGAGCGGCGCGCGCTCCGCATCCAGTACGGCGAGCCAGGGGGCGAGCCAGCCGGCGTCGGTGAGTGCGGAGAAAAGATAGCTGTCGTCGCGCCGGCCGGTGGTTTCGCGCGTCTGCCGCCAGGCCCCGGTGTAGCGTGCGTTGCGGAATACCTGCCTGAGCCTGCGCGCGACGAGTTCCTCGCGCGCACGTCCCTGCACGTGCGGCAGGGTTTCGCTGCGGTAATCCTCGTCCACCGTGTCGACGACGAGGAGTGCCGCCTGCCGGGTGTGACGGGCGACGACTGCGCGAAATGCCGTGAGGCCGTCGGCGGTCGCGGCGAAACTGCCCAGCCAGTGCATGCGGCCGGGACGCCAGTCGAGTACGCCGATCTGGCTGGGCGTGGCGAGGAGGACGAGGCGGCGGTCGAACATGGCGGCTTATAGCGGCAGATTGCCGATCAGGTCGTAGACCGGCAGCAGCACCGATACCAGGATGCCGCCCAGGATCAGGCCGAGGACGGCGGTGAGCAGGGGTTCTAGCAGGCGCAGGCCGTTTTCGATGGCGTCGAGCACTTCACGATTGTAGAAGAAGGTCACGTTGTCGAGCGCCTCGTCGAGCGCGCCGGTGGTCTCGCCGACGCGCAGCATGCGGATCACCAGCGGCGGAAACAGCCCCAGCGACTGGAAGCTCTCGGACAGCCCGCGCCCATCGGCGATACGCTGCGCGGCCTGGTGGATGCCGCCGGCGATGGTACGGTTGCCGGCGATCATCTCCCCCGCACGCAGGGCGTCGAGCACGGTCACGCCGGAACGGTACATCATCGCCAGGGTGTTGGCGAAACGCGCCAGCACGATCTTTTGCAGAATCGGCCCGACCACGGGCAGACGCAGCTGCACGCGGTCCCACCAGTCTCGCCCGACCGCGGTCTGCCGCACCCACAACGGCAGGCCCGCGCCGACGGCGACGAGCACCAGGAGGCCGGGCAGCCAGTACGAGCGCATCGCGCTGGACACCGCCATCAGGATCAGCGTCGGCAGCGGCAGCGGCACGCCCATCGTTTTCACCAGATCGAGTACCTGAGGCACCAGATAGAGCATCAGGAACACGATCGCGATACCCACCACCGTCAGCACCAGCGCCGGGTAGATCATCAGCCGCCGCGCATTGGCCGCGACCTCTTCCTGCCATTTCAGCGAATCGGCCAGGCGCTCGAACACCTCGTCCAGCCGCCCGGTCAATTCCCCCGCCTTGATGCTGTGCACGAACACCGCGCCGAATACAGCCGGGTGCGCAGCCAGCGCCTGCGACAGCACCTTGCCGCCTTCCAGGTCTTCCAGGAGCGCGGTCAGCACGTCGCGGAAACCGCGTTTTTCCATGCTGTCGCGCAGGTCGCGCAGGCCTTCGAGCAGGGGAATGCCGGCGCGCGTGATGTAACGCATGTGGATGCAGAAGGTGACGAGATCGCGCCGCGTCACTCGTTCCCGGCCTCGCGGCGCGTAGTGCTGCGACAGTTCGGACAGCGTGACGAGATCGAGCCCCATGCGTTTCAGACGCAGTTCGAGATCAACCTCGTTGACGGCCGACAGGGTGCCCTTGGCGGTGCGGCCGGTCTGGTCGATGGCGCGGTAGTCGAAGAAGGGCATGGGGTCAGGGGTTAGGGGTTAGGGGTTAGGGGT
>CAZOVQ010000067.1:0-8597 GCA_964583195.1 uncultured Thiobacillus sp. | reverse complement strand
TTGGACGCGCTTTTGGCGTAAATCGCGGCTTTGACCGGATCCAGCGCAATCGTCTCGCCCGGGTTCAGGCCTGCCAGCACCTCCACCCGGCCACGTGCATCCGTCGTGCCCAGACGAAGCTGGCGCAGCGTGACCTTGTCCTTGTTCACCACGTAGACTGCCGTGATTTCGGATCGGCGCACCACGGCGCTGGCCGGGATCACCAGTTTGCGCGCGCTGCCCACGGAAAAATGCGCCCGAGCGAACATGCCCGGAATCACGCCTTCAATATCGCTCGGCAGGTCGAGGCGTACCCTGACCGTGTGCGTCGCACTGTCCGCCGACGGCAGCACCGTCACACCGGTGGCGTCGATCCACCGGCCGAGCGAGGGGATTTCGACGGTGACACGCGGCGCAGCCTTGATTTCGGCGAGCTTGTATTGCGGCACATTGGCCACCACCCGCATATCACGGGGGTCAAACCCCGTCATCAGCGGTTTGCCCGGACTGACGGTTTCGCCTACCTCGACGTGCCGCGCGGACACCACCCCGGAAAAGGGCGCGACGATGGTGGTATAGCCCGATACCGCGGACGACTGGCCGACGCCCGCGCGCGCGGCCCGGGCGGCGGCCTCGGCAGCCCGGTATTCGGAGGTGGCACGATCGAGCGCAGCCTGGCTGATGAATTTCTGCTGGAACAACTGCTGCTGGCGTTCGTAGTTTGCGCGCGCGTTGGCGAGCGTGGCCGCGGCCTGCGCTTCCTGCGCCCGACTGCCGGCGACCGCCGCGCCCAGTTCCTGTGCCGTGAGCCGAACCAGCACCGAACCGGCCTTGACGCGGTCGCCGGCGTCGAAATTCACCACGGCGACGCGGCCGGACACCTGGGCCGCCACGGTCGATTGCTTGACCGCCTCGACCGAGGCCTCTGTTGAATAGGTGAGGTCGGTCATCCGGTATTGAACGGGCGCAACCGCGAACGGCAGGGCGGCCCAGGCAGGGACGGCTGCAAAAACGAAACCGGCGAGCAGGAGCGGATTCAGCACGTGAGGCACCTCACAAAAACGAAAATTAGAATATTCTAATTCATCATAACAATCAAGCGCTTGATACAGCACCGCGATACCGGCCTCCCTCACCACCGGCGGCCGGCGCAGCCAACAGTATGCCGCACCGGGCCCACGCAAAAAAGCGCGAAGCCCGGCGGCCTTGCGGCACACCGGGCTCCGTGCGGGCAAACCTTTATTTGGCGAATCCGCAGAATACGTCGCGCATCATGCCCAGAAGTTTGAGGGTGCGCGTATCCCCCACGCGGTAGTAGACACGGTTGGCGTCCTTGCGCGTGCGCAGCACGCCCTTGTCGCGCAGAATGGCAAGGTGCTGGGAAATATTGCTCTGCGATGTTCCCACGTTATCGACGATATCCTGGACGCTGACTTCCTTGTCGCCCAGCACGCAGAGTATCTTGAGCCGTAGCGGGTGCGACATGGCTTTCATTGCACGCGAGGCCTGCTCGATGTGCTCCTCCTTGTCGATGAGATCGACCTCGTCCCAGTCTGTCGCCATGTTCATTTCTCCGATATCGTTCGTGTAGTACCCTGCGTCCGGATTCGGGCGCGATGCATTGCGCCCGGCGCGCAGTGTAGATTAGCAAACGCGCATATATTAAAATAATCCCGTAAAAAAAAGTCAGGATATACATATTTTTTCATGAAGCCCCTGCCGGTTCTCCTCATCATCCTCGACGGTTTCGGTTGCCGTGCCGAGCGCGAAGACAACGCGATCGCGCAGGCGAACAAGCCGAATTTCGACCGTTTGTGGCAGGCGCATCCGCATACCCTAATCCATGCATCCGAAATGGAAGTCGGTCTGCCCAAGGGGCAGATGGGCAATTCCGAGGTGGGGCATCTGAATATTGGTGCCGGTCGGGTGGTGTACCAGGAATTCACCCGCATCGACCGCGCCATCGAATCCGGTTACTTCTACACCAACCCCGCCCTGCTGGATGCGGTACACCGGGCCCGCGACGGTCAGAAGACCCTGCATGTCCTGGGACTTTTGTCGGACGGCGGCGTGCACAGCCACGAGGCGCATTTCCACGCCATGCTGGAACTGGCGCGCCGCGAAGGTCTGCGCAAAATCTGTCTGCACGTCTTCCTCGACGGCCGCGATACCCCACCCAAAAGCGCAGAAATCTATCTCAATCGGCTGGCCGTCAAGATCGCTGAAACCGGCGTCGGCCACATTGCCTCGATGATCGGCCGTTATTACGCGATGGATCGCGACCGCCGCTGGCAGCGCGTCAAGGCCGCCTACGATCTGCTCACGCAGGGCCGCGCCGAATTCCGCGCCGACGATGCGCGCGCGGGACTTGCGGCCGCCTATGCGCGCGGCGAAACCGACGAATTCGTCAAGGCGACCGCGATTCTGCCGCAGGACGGCAAACCGGTGAAAATGGAAGACGGCGATGCGGTCGTCTTCCTCAATTTCCGCTCCGACCGGGCGCGGCAGCTGTCGCGCCCCTTCATCGAGCCCGACTTCGCCGAGTTCGAGCGCGAGGTCACGCCGCGGCTCGCCACCTACTGCACGCTCACAGGTTACAGTGACGACTTCCATGTCGCGGTGGCGTTTCCGCCCGAGCGCATCAGGAACGGCCTGGGCGAATACGTCGCCAACCTCGGCCTGCGCCAGTTGCGCATCGCCGAAACCGAGAAATATCCGCACGTCACCTTTTTCTTCAATGGCGGCGAAGAAATCTCCTTTCCAGGGGAAGACCGGGTGCTGGTGCCCTCGCCCGACGTGGCGACCTACGATCTCAAGCCCGAGATGAGCGCCTTCGAGGTGACCGACAAACTGCTCGCAGCCATCGCGGGCAAACAGTACGACCTCATCATCTGCAACTATGCCAATCCCGATATGGTCGGCCACACCGGCAATCTCGACGCGGCGATCAAGGCCATCGAAACCGTCGACGTCTGCCTGGGCAGGGTGGTCGCGGCGCAGCTCGAACGTGGCGGCGAAGTCCTGATTACGGCCGATCACGGCAACGCCGAAATGATGCGCGACGTGCTCACCCACCAGGCGCACACCGCGCACACCATGAACCTCGTACCGCTCGTCTACATCGGCCGCCGGCATGCCACGCTGGCCGCAACCGGCGCGCTCGAGGACATCAGCCCCACCCTGCTGAAGATGATGGGCCTGCCGCAACCGCCCGAGATGAGCGGCGAGTCGCTGGTGAATTTCGAATAGGGTGAATCCGCGGACTCTTTTTTTTCTCGCATGCATCGGGCCGCTGCTCGCCGGCGCCAGCCAGGTCGAAAGCAAAATATCCGAACTCGATGCACTCAAGCGGCGCCTGCAGAGCATGCAGCAGGAATTTCTCGCCACGCAATCGAAGCGGCAGGAAGCAGTGGACGAACTGCGCGTCACCGAACTGGCCGTCAGCAAGGCGGTGCGTCAGATGCGCGTGCTCGACGCCGAACGCAGGCAGACCGAGTACACGCTCGACACACTGGGCCGCCAGATCAAAACCACGTCGGCACGCATACGCGAACGGCAATCGAGTCTGGCCCACGCCCTGCGCGGAGGCTATCTGCGCGGCCATGACGATGCGCTCAAATTCATCCTGAACGGCGGCGACCCGAATCAGGCGGCACGCGATCTGCGCTATCTTGCGCACCTGTCGCGCGCGCAACACACGCAGGTGACCGAACTGCGCGCGGATTTGTCGAAGCTGGCCGCGTTGCAGCGGCAGGTGCTGGACAGAACCGACACTCTGACGAAACTCCAGGCCGAACGCGCGGCCGAACAGGCCAGACTGCTGGCCGACCAGCGCATGCGCGAACAGCTTCTCGTGAAATTGTCGACGCAGCTCCAGCAGCAGCGGCGCGAGATTGCCGGCCTGAAACGGGACGAAACCGCACTGACGCAACTGGTCGAACGTCTCAATCGCCTGATGGCCGAACAGGCCGCGCGCAGGGCGAAACAGGACCGCGAGGCACGGCAGCACGCACCACAAAAACCGCGCAAAGCCCTGGGCACGAATACCGAGACGCCGGTGGCATTCCGCTCGAACCACCCGTTCTCGAAGCTGAAGGGAATGTTGCGGCTTCCCGTCGCAGGGGAACTCATGAACCGCTTCGGCGCTCCGAGAGAGGGCGGCGGCGTCAGCTGGAAAGGCCTTTTCATTCGCGCGCCGCAAGGCTCGGTGGTGAAGGCCATCGCAGCCGGACAGGTGGTGTTCGCGGACTGGCTGCGCGGCTTTGGCAACCTCATCATCGTCGACCACGGCGAAGGCTACATGAGCCTGTACAGCAATAATGAAAGTCTGTATAAGCAGGTGGGCGAAGGGGTCGGCCCTGGCGATGCAATCGCCTCGGTAGGCAACAGCGGCGGACAGGCCGACACCGGTCTGTATTTCGAAATGCGGCACCAGAGCCGCCCGATCAACCCCATGTCGTGGGTGAAATGACATGACACGTCGAGATGACAAAAACATGACCCATCAAGCCAAATTCGTTCTGGTTGGACTCGCGGGCGTCCTTGCCGGCGCAGCACTCACGGTAAACCTGTCGGCGGTCGCCGACCGGGAGACGGACACGGCGCTGCCGATCGAGGAACTGCGCGCATTCACCAACGTGTTCGCACGCATCAAGAGCGACTACGTCGAGCCGGTCGAGGACAAGAAGCTCATCAACGAAGCGATCAACGGCATGGTGAGCGGCCTCGATCCGCATTCGTCCTATCTCGATGCCGAGGGCTTCAAAGATCTCCAGGTGGGTACACAGGGCGAGTTCGGCGGGCTCGGCATCGAAGTCGGCATGGAAGACGGTTTCGTCAGGGTCGTCTCGCCCATCGAGGACACGCCGGCATTCAAGGCCGGCGTCAAGGCCGGCGATCTGGTCGTCAAGCTCGATGACACGCCGGTCAAGGGCATGACGCTGAACGACGCGGTCAAGCGCATGCGTGGCAAGCCCGGCTCGACGATCAAGCTCACCATCGTGCGCAAGGGTGTGGACAAGCCGCTCGTGTTGACGCTCACCCGCGCGGTCATCAAGATACGCAGCGTCAAATCCCAGTTGCTGGAAAACGGCTACGGCTACGTGCGCGTGACCCAGTTCCAGGAGCACACGGGCGAATTGCTGGTCGAGGCGCTCGACAAGCTGTACAAGGACAACACCGCGCCGCTCAAAGGCCTGATCCTCGATTTGCGCAACGATCCCGGGGGGCTGCTCAACGGGGCAGTCGCGGTGAGCGCGGCTTTTCTCAAACCGGACAGTCTGGTGGTCTACACCGAAGGACGCAACGAGGATGCCCAAATGCGCCTCACCGCGAGCCGCGAACACTATCTGCGCCCCATGCAGGTCGATTATCTCAAGAACCTGCCGGTCGGCGTGAAGCAGGTGCCGATGGTGGTGCTGGTCAACGGCGGCTCCGCCTCCGCTTCCGAGATTGTCTCCGGCGCCCTGCAGGATCACAAGCGCGCGGTCATCATGGGCACGCGCACCTTTGGCAAGGGCTCGGTGCAGACCATCCTGCCGCTCGGCAATGGCACGGCGATCAAACTCACCACTGCGCGCTATTTCACGCCCAGCGGCCGCTCCATCCAGGCCAAGGGCATCGAGCCCGACATCGTCGTCGAGGATCCGGCCCGGCCTGACGGCGCCGACGATCTGAGCGTGCGGGAAGCCGATCTCGACAAACACCTTGCCAACCCCGGAGGCGAGGAACACGCCCCCGAGCCACAGACAAGCAAGCGGATCAAAGCCCCGGCCCCCAAGCCTGGGCAGGACAACGAAACCAAGCCCGATCCGCTGGGGCCTGGGGAAGTCGTGTCGAAAAACGATTTCCAGGTCAACCAGGCGCTGAATCTGCTGAAAGGCCTGCAAATCTTCCAGAACCGTTGATGCGAGCCGGGCTGCCCGGCCCGGCGCGGCGCGGTATACTGGAAGCCCTTCTCCAGCAGAGGGCATCATGCGTCCGTGCGATCTCGAGAAATGCCGCGAAATCGTCCTCCACCCGCTACCGCCGGGGCAGGCCGAGCGTGCGCTGCTGCTGCTGCAAGGACTGGAGGGACTGAACGTCGAGTCCGGCGCCACGGCCCACAGTCTTGTCGTCCGCTATCACGTGTGCGAATACACGCTGGAAGGCCTTGAGCTGGCCCTCGCCAGCCAGGGCTTCCATCTCGACAACAGCCTCATGAGCAAGCTTCGCCGCGCACTCGCCTATTTCAGCGAAAACGTACAGCGCCGCAATGTCGCGGCGGACGAACCCGATCTCAAATCGCAACAGGCTTTCATGCGGGTCTACGAACGCCATCTGCACGGCGACCACGACGAAACGCCGGAAGAATGGCGTGGTTACAAATAGACCGCGTTCGCACGCCTCTGTCGACGACGCATTTCTGCTGCGCTACAGCCGCCATATCCTGCTGCCCGAAATCGGCGTTGACGGGCAGGCCCGCATTGCGGCGTCCAGGGTGCTCGTCGTCGGCGCAGGGGGGTTGGGGTGTCCGGTCGCACTGTATCTTGGCGCTGCCGGCGTCGGCCATCTGTTGGTGGCCGACGGCGACACCGTCGACCTCACCAACCTGCAGCGGCAGATCGGACACGCCACCGCGTCCATTGGCGAAAACAAGGCGCGTTCGCTGGCAAAGCGCGTGCGTTCGATCAATCCTTGCATCGACGTGCGTCCCCTGGAATCCGCCCTGTCGGGTGCATCCCTGGGCGAGGCCGTCACGCAGGCCGATCTTGTCGTCGACGCCTCCGACAATTTCGCCACCCGGCATGCGGTCAACCGTACCTGCGTCGAACGCGGCAGGCCGCTGGTTTCGGGCGCGGCCATCGGTTTTTCCGGGCAGCTTGCCGTATTCGATACCCGACAGCCCGACACCCCCTGTTATCACTGCCTGTTTCCGGAACGGGCGGGCGAACCCGAAACCCGCTGCGCGGAAGCCGGCGTGTTCTCGCCTCTGGTGGGTGCGATAGGAGCGATGCAGGCGGGCGAAGCGCTGAAAGTCCTGGCCGGCATGGGCGAGCCTCTGGTCGGGCGCCTGCTCCTGTGGGACGGACTGCGGGCCGAAGTGCGCAGACTCAAGGTGCCGCGCGATCCGGCCTGCCCGGTGTGCGGGCGACGCGTTTCAGGCGGGATGAGCGGCCAGTAGCCGGGACAGCAGCAGCTCGACATCGTCGCCCGGCGCGCGGGTGAAACCGCTCTTCGCGAACTGATGCCAGCGCCCCACCACCGTGCATAGCAGCAGGTTCGCGAGGGGCGCGCTCAATTCCGCACCGGACTCGCCGCCCAGGCGCAGACACTGTCGCAACTGTGCCTCGATGCGATCGAGCAACTGGTTGATCCGCTTTTGCAGGCGTTCGTTTTCGTGCACCAGCGCATCGCCTGTCAGCACCCGCGTCATCCCTGGGTTCTTCGCGGCAAAATTGAGCAGCATCGCCACAATGGCCTCGGCCTGCGCAAGCGAAGTGCCGGTGTCGGCGACGATGCGCGCAATCAGCCCGAAGAGCGTCTGCTCGATGAACTCGATCAAACCTTCGTACATCTGGGCCTTGCTCGAAAAATGCCGGTAGAGCGCGGCTTCCGACACACCGAGCCGCGCGGCGAGCGCGGCCGTGGTGATTTTCTCCGGCTGCGGATCCTGCAGCATCGACGCCAGCATCTGCAGGATGTGAAGGCGGCGTTCGCTGGGCTTTCTGGCTTCTCCTGCCATCGGTCATCCTTGTCGTTTTCTTGACAGGATTATCGGCGAAAACGGAGTGATTGGGTGAGCTGCGTCACGCATGAACCGATCAGCGGATCGCCTTCGCACGCCAGCCGGCGCGTCAGTGCAGGCGGGGATGGTGGGCCCAGCAGGACTTGAACCTGCAACCAACGGATTATGAGTCCGCTGCTCTAACCGATTGAGCTATGGGCCCGTTTGCTTTTTCGATGCGGCGGATGGGGACTGCCCCGTTCGGTTCCGTCCGGATCGCTTATCCGGGCTTACTGTTCGCCTCCGCCGACGAAACTTTTCAGTTTCTCGGAACGGGTCGGATGCCGCAGTTTTCTCAACGCCTTGGCTTCGATCTGGCGAATCCGCTCACGGGTCACGTCGAACTGCTTGCCGACCTCCTCCAGGGTGTGGTCGGTGTTCATTTCGATGCCGAAACGCATGCGCAGCACCTTGGCCTCGCGCGAGGTCAGGCTGTCCAGCACTTCGCGCGTGGCGTCGCGCAGGTTGGCGTAGACCGCGGAATCGTCGGGCGAGAGCGTGCTCGAATCCTCGATGAAATCGCCGAGGTGCGAATCCTCGTCGTCGCCGATGGGCGTTTCCATCGAGATCGGCTCCTTGGCGATCTTCATGATCTTGCGGATCTTGTCTTCCGGCATTTCCATCTTGATCGCCAGCGTCGCGGGGTCCGGCTCGATGCCGGTTTCCTGCAGAATCTGCCGGCTGATGCGGTTCATCTTGTTGATGGTTTCGATCATGTGAACAGGAATTCGAATCGTGCGCGCCTGATCGGCGATCGAGCGTGTGATCGCCTGACGAATCCACCAGGTCGCGTAGGTCGAAAACTTGTAGCCGCGCCGGTATTCGAACTTGTCGACCGCCTTCATCAGGCCGA
>CAZOVQ010000066.1:0-8731 GCA_964583195.1 uncultured Thiobacillus sp. | reverse complement strand
CTGCGCAGCAGTGTCTGCGCGCGCGCCGGCGGCCACGCGCGCGCGAGCGCATCATCGAGAAAGCGGCTGGTATCGGCGGCAAAGCCGGTCTGCTCGGCCGCCTCGGCGGCGAAATCACGCAGCACCGCGCGCACACGTTCGCGCGGAAGCACCTCGATGTCGCGCATCGCCGCGCCGAGCCGGCGCACCTCGAGCGACGACAGGTAACGGAAGACGGCGGCGCTGGCGTCCTCGCCGAGGGCGAGCAGCAGCACCGCGGATTTTTCGACGCCCGCGCCGCTCATGCGCGCATCCACAGCTTCACCACATCCGCCGTCACGCGCGGGTCTTCGAGCGTTTGCCGGCGCGCCGCGTCGAGTAGCGCGTCGAAATCCTCGTCCCCGGCTTCCTCCGCTGCCACGGCGACAGGCCGGCGGCGGCGCCAGGCGACGAGCAGGCCGGCCAGCACCAGGCCGGCCAGCACCAGGCCTGACTGCAGCAAACCGGCGTGGCGCGAAAACGCCGTATCCGGTTCCGGCGCGGACGGCGTGCCGACCGTCTCGCGCCCCGACTCTGGCAGCACCTGCGCGGGCAAGGCGGGGGGAGCGGGCCTGGGGGGCGCGGCCGTGGGCAGAACATAGACCTTGAGCGTGTCGCCGCGCGCCTGCGAGAGCCCCAGCGCCTGGCGCGCGAGCTGTTCGACGCGGCGGCGCTGCGGTGCGTCCGCTTCGAAGCCGAGGACGACGAGGGCGTCGATGCGTGTCAGCCGGCCTTCGGGCAGGTTCGTGGTGCGCACGGTTTTTTCCAGCGGCTGCGCGCTGCCGGCGATGACGACCCGGCGCACGCGCTCCACCGTCTGCCGCGTATCGTCTTCCGCCAGGCTTGCGTTGATCTGCACGTTGACGCGCTCGTGACCGAGCCAGGGTGTCAGCACCGCGAGCACGCGGCGGCGCATTTCCTGTTCCAGTGCAAGCTTGCGCGAGCCGGAAACTTCCGGCACCGCACCGATCAGCACGCCGCGCGGACCGAGCACCTGCACGTCGCCGGGTTGCATGTGCGGCACCGCTGCGGCAACCAGGGTGCGGATCGTCGTCGCCTGTTCGGCGGTGAGGCGCATCCCGGGTTTCAGCCGCACCAGCACGGCGGCGGTCGGCGCCGCCGCGCCGCGCAGGAAAGGCGAGACCCGCGGCAGGGCGAGATGCACGCGCGCAAGTTCGACCGCGTCCAGCATGCGGATCGAATGGGCAAGCTCGTTTTCGAGCGCGCGCTGCGTGCGCTGCGCTTCCTGCTGCGACGTGGCGCCGAAGCGCGGCGCGGCGTCGGCTTCCGCCTGCACCGCTTCGTCGGATCGCGGCAACCCCTGCGCCGCGAGACGGTAGCGCGCAGCATGCAGATCGGCAGCCGGCACTTCGATGCCGCCGTCGCTCCGGGACAGCCGGTAGGCGATGCCGAGCTGATCGAGCGCGACGAGCACTTCGCCCGCGGCACGGTCGGAAAGTTGCGGGTACAGTTGCCGGTAGTCGGCGGGAGCGAACTGGAACCAGGCCAGCCCCAGCGCGGCCGGCGGCAGCAGAACCAGGAGCGCCAGCATCAGGCGCCGGCGCGGACTCGCGCCGGCGATCCACTCGCCAAGGGGTCTCAGCCAGCCCGGCATGGCGCCTGACTTTGCGCAGCCGGCGCGGCCGGCCCGTTGTTGGGTTGCATGGTCACGCGGGGATTATATTGAATGGCGCGGCAAAACGTGCAACCTGCATCCGTGGGGCAGATGCCGGGGCCCGTCGCGCTGCGGCTGCACCGCGTGTTTTTTCTGTCCGCTGCCGGCTGTCCGGCGCTCAGGAAAAGTCCGGCCCCGCCACCGCGTGCAGCACGATCTGCAATGCGCCGTCGCGCCAGCGGCACTGGAACCACCAGACGCCGGCTTTTTTCACCGACACCTCTCCCTCGCCTCCAGCCAGCAGGCGTGCGGCGACCCGCCCCAGCGTCGGCTGATGTCCGACGATCAGCGCCGGATGCACGGCGTCGGGCCAGTCGGCGGCCGCCAGCACCGCCTCGACCGTGGCGCCCGGCGCGAGCGCGGGGACGACCTCGATCTCGCGTCCCAGCGCCTGCGCGGTCTGCCGCGTGCGAATCGCCGGGCTCGCCAGGATGCGGATGTCGGGCGGCAGGCGCGGATTCAGCCAGTCGGCCATGCGCGCCGCCTGCTTGCGACCGCGCCCGCTCAGTTCGCGTTCGAGGTCGGGGAGGCCGTCGCAGGCTTCGGCGTGCCGCCACAGAATCAGGTCCATATGCTTGTCTCGCGGGAGTTTTTTCCATTGTGCACCGGCGCCGATGCGAAAAATATGACAGTGCTTCGCGGCAGGGCCCGGTTCAGTGCACGCACGGCAGCGCCAGGGTGAAGCAGGTGGGTTCGCCCGGCACGCTCCTTACCGCCACCGAACCGCCGTGTTTCTCCGCCACCGTGCGCACGAAGTAGAGTCCCAGTCCCGTGCCGCCGGTCTGCTCCACGGTTCGGGCGAAGCGCCGGAACAGGCGCGCCTGTTCGTCGGCGGCAATGCCGGGGCCGCGGTCGGTGACGCGGACCTGGGCGCGCCCCGCCTCGACGGCGAGCCCGACGCCGATTTCGCTGCCGGGCGGCGCGTAGCGCACCGCATTGAGCAGCAGGTTCAGCACGGCCCGGTGCAAGAGGCCGAATTCGCCATGCACCCAGACCGGTTCGTCGGGCAACGCGCGCACCAGCCGCAGCGACTTCGCGCGCGCGCCGGGGTAGGCATCGTCGGCGGCCTGATGCACCAGCGCGGCGAAGTCGAGTTCCGCGAAGCGCGTGGCATCGAGCATTTCCGCGCGCGCGGTGCGCAGGAAATCCTCGGCCAGTTCCAGGCCGCGCGCGAGGGTGCCACGCAGGCGCGTCTGCACTGCGTCGGGCAGATCGTCGAGCTGCATCAGCGCCGAAGCGAGCGGCGCACGCAGGTCGTGCGAGATGAAGGCCAGGGTTTCGCGCTGCGCCTCCTGCAGATGGCGCAGGCGGTGCGCCGCCGCCTGCACCTGACGGATGCGCGCGCGGAAGGCATCATGGCCCGCGCCGTGCGGCAGCGCCGCGGCGGCCGGCCCCAGTTCCTGCCGCAGGCGTTTCAGTTCGTGGTCGAGAAAGCGATTGGCGGATTCCAGCCGCCGCCAGCTCCATACCGGGTAAGCCAGCAAAATGGCGAGCAGCGCGCCCGCCGCGGGTATCCAGAGCCGGGCGACGACCGGCAGGCCCAGCGCCGCCGCCGCCACGGTGACGCACCAGATGAGACTGGCCAGTAGACCGGCGAGCGGCCCCAGGCGCGGCAGCCAGACCAGCGGCAGCAGCGCCGCCAGCGCCGCCGCCAGCAGCGCGGGCAGACTGCCGAGTTCACGGATCAGGCGACCGTCCCGCATCGCGGCGACCACGTTGGCGTTGAATTCCACCCCCGACATCGGCGCCGCCAGTCCGGAGACCGGCGTCGGCAGCAGATCGCCCATGCCGGCTGCGGTGGCGCCTACCAGGACGATGCGGCCCCGGAAGGTTCCGGGCGTGAATTCTCCGGTGAGCGTCTGCGCGTAGGAAAGCGTGCTCACGTGGCCCGGCGGGCCGAGAAAGCCGATGCGGCGCGGCGCGGCCCGCACCAGCGCGAAGGGCTGCGACGCGGCCGCCGGCGGGGGCGGCACGCCGAGCCGGGCGGGATGGCTGCCCGCCACCGTGAGCGCGACCTGGGCGAAGTGCGGCCACACCGGCGCACCCAGCCCCTCCCACAGGAACACGCTGCGGGCGATGCCGTCGGCGTCGAGTTCGGCGTGGACGCGGCCGAGCCCGGCGGCGGCCTCGACCAGTTGCGGCAGCGGCAGCGTTTCCAGCAACTGCCCGTTGACGCGGCTGTTTTCCAGCAGCACCGGCAGCACCACGTTGCCGGCGCGGCCGATGGCTTCGGCGAGCAGCGCGTCGGCCGGCGAGTCGCCGGCGTCGGGTTCGGCGAAGACGATGTCGAGCGCAATGACTTTCGCGCCGTCCGCTTTCAGGCGGTCGACCAGCGCCGCGTGCAGGCGGCGCGACCAGGGCCAGCGGCCGAGCTTGGCAAGGCTGTCCTCGTCGATCGCGACCAGCACGATGTCCGGCGGCACGGGCTGCCGGAACAGGCGCTGGCCGAGGTCGTAGAGCAGGTTGTCGACGCGCGTCAGCAGGCCGCTCGCGGTGACGGTGAGCACCAGCGCCAGCAGGATCAGCGCGGCGGAAATCCGGTCGTCGAGGACGAGACGCGCCAACCGGCTCACAGGGCAAGGATGAGCGGCAGCAGGAGCAGCAGGGCGGGCCAGCGGGGCGGCGGCGGCGCTTCGATGCGGCGCACGGCATAGGGTCCGGCGCTGCCGTCGGCCTCGACCAGGCGCGCGGCGAGAAAGCGCGTGCTGGTGGGTTCGACGGGTGCGGTGCGCACACTGCCATCGCGGCTTTCGCCTTGCCAAAGCACCTGCCTGCGCTGCGCGTCGGACGACACCAGAAGCTCGTAATGCAGCCCCGGCGGCGGCGGCGGCAGACTGAGGACAAGCGCGCTGCCGTCGAACAGCGGTGCGGTGCTCTCCACGTCCGGCGCGCCGGGCAAGGGGTCGTAGTGGAATGCGCGCGGCGGCGAGAACGGGCCGAAGTCGCCGCCGACGATGCTCGCCACGCGCCACTGGTAGTGCCCCGGTTCGAGCGGCGCATCGGGGCGCCAGGCGCCGCCGTCGAGGCGCGCGTCGACGAGCGGCGCGGCAAAATTTCCGTCGCGCGCGAGTTGCAGCCGGGTGGCTTCGCTGCCGACGGGCACGCTCCAGCGCAGCGTCGGCCACGCCTCGCGCACGCGCGCGCCGGGCGCCGTGGCAGACGGCGGAAACGGTCGTGCGTCGAGGACGAAGGTATGCAGCGCATCGCGTCCCTGCAGTCCGCGCGCGTCGACGGCGCGGGCGCGCAGCACGTAGTCGCCGTCGGGCAGGTCGGCAAAGACGAGACGCGGCGCGGCGGCCTCCGTTTCCCGCAGCACCTGCTCGAAGCGCGCATCCGGCGCAAGCTGCCCCACCCACGCCGCCGCGCCTGCCTGGCGCGGCAGTTCGAAGACCAGCGGCAGGCGCTCGACGCGCGCCGGCAGCGCCGACAGATCGGGCGGTGGCAGCAGGGCCACCGGCAGCATCGGCGGTTTGCCCGCCTCGGCGAGGCTGCCCTGGCCTGCGCCCACTGCGACGCCATGTCCGGCTGCGTCGAGCGTCACTTCGCCGTGCAGCGTTTCCTCGCGCGTCGCGCTGGCGTCCGCGCCAAGCCGGAAGCGGGTGCCGCGCACTGCCGCCACCGCCGACGGCGTGATGATCTGCAAGCGGCTGCCGGGGACGCGCCGCGGGTTTGCCTGGGTCTCGATGCGCCCCTGCTGCAGGCGCAGGCGGGTATCGGCCATGCCGCCGCCGGCGTAGACGCTCACCGTGTCGAGGCTGAGACGCGCGCCGGCCTGCAGCACCAGGGTCGAGCCGTCGGCGAAACGCAGGCTTGCGCTGCCGTCCGCGCTGCTGGCGAGCTGCGCGCCGGCGAACAGCGTGTCGCCCGCGCGCAGCGGCCGCGCCGGTTCGCCCGGAGGCGTCACCCGCACATCGCCGGAGACGGCAACGACGCCGACCGGCGCGGGGGTTTGCGCCAGCCAGGCGAGCGGAATGTGCAGGCTGTTTCCGGGAATCAGCCGGTAAGGGTCGGCGATGCGGTTGTACCGCTGCAGGCGCGGCCATGCGGCGGGCTGTGCAAGGTAACGCTGCGCCAGCCCGATGAGCGTATCGCCCGGACGCAGCGTGTAGCGCCATTCGGGCAGGGTGTCGGCGGCCACCGCGGGCGCGGGCAGGAGGCTCCGTAGCAATGCGAGCGCCACCAACCCGCGCCGGATCATTCGACCTGCTCCAGCCGGTACCCTTGGCGGTAGACCGAGGCGAGGCGCCAGCCGTTTTCCGGCACCAGTTTCAGCTTGGCGCGCAGATGGCTCACGTGCACGTCCACCGTGCGCGTGTCGATGTCGGGGCTGGTGCCCCACACCACCTGGATCAGATGCCCGCGCGGCAGCAGCATGCCGACGCGGCCGAACAGATACAGCGCCAGTTCGGTCTCCTTTTCGGTGAGCTTCACCGGCTCGCCCGCCAACAGAAAGCGGCGACTCCCGAAATCGACGACGAGACTACCGAAATCCTGCACCGGCTCGGGCCGCAGCTGCGCCGAACAGCGGCGCGCCACGGCATGCAGGCGTGCAATGAGCACGCCGCGCGAAGGCGGCTTGACGATGTAGTCGTCGGCGCCGGCCTGGATTACGCGCACCACGTCCTCTTCCGCATCGCGCCCGGTGAGGAAGATCACCGGCGGCAGCGTGCCCTTGAGCTTCAGGCTCGCCATCACGTCGGGGCCGCTCATGTCGGGCAGCATCCAGTCGAACAGGCACAGATCGAAGCGCTCGTCCGTCAGTGCGCGCACGCATTCGCGCCCGGAACGGAACCAGGTGACGCTGTGCCCGGCTTGCTCCAGCCAGTCGACGATACTGGCGGCGAACGCCGCGTCGTCTTCGAGAAAGGCGATTTTCATAGGGATCACACTTGCTGTCTGCATCGCAAAGCGCCTGATTCTGCACGCTAATCTCCGGAAGTCGTAACCGGAATCTACCAGCCGATGCGCGATTTGACGAAATTTTGCAAAGCCTTTGCATTGTCGTCGCGGCCCGCGTCTGCCTCGCGCGCGACCAGCCAGCCGAGCGCGAAGCAGACCATCCCCCCCGGATCGACCGGCGCCGAACGCAGCAGGGCCGCCGCTACGTGCGCATCGTTGGCGCGCCCGAGTTGCGCCTGCGCGGCGCGCAGTTGTGCCAGCGCCCGCGCCTGGGCGCGGCCGGGATAAAGTGCCTGGAAAAATTCCAGCGCGTAGCGCAGACGCTTGACGCGAATGCGCAGCGCGTGGCGGCCGGCTGGCGACAACGACGCGAAGCACGCCGCGCCGTGCCGCACGCTCCGGTCGCCACGGCGCAGCGCGCGGGCCGCCCAGCCGGAGAGCGGAGAAAACTGCACGAAACGCTGCGCTTCGGACGCGGCACGCCAGCCCCGCGTCAGCAGCCAGTGTTGCCATGCCAACAGCCAGGCGCCGGGATGCAGCGCGGCGAGCCGGGCGCGCATCGCCGCCCGCACCTCGGCGCGATGCGCTTCCAGCCGCATCATGCCGTCGCGCCAGATCGCCTCGTCGGCATGATACGGCGCGATGGCGGGCAGCGTTTCCGCGCACAGCACGTCCCAGTCGCGCGTCGGCCCGAGCGTCCCGGCCAGCGCGCGCAAGCCCGCCCGCAGCGCGGGCGGCGGCACGCACACCCGGCGATACAGACGCAGCGCCGCACGCAGGCGGCGCAGGGCGACGCGCGCCTGATGCACATATTCGATGTCGCCATCCAGCGGTGCCGGCATGCAGCCCGCCGTTTCGCCGGCGGACGGGGACGGCGCGGAGACAAGCCCCAGCACCCCTGGCAGGTTGGACTGGAACTGCGCGAGACAGTCCTGGCAGATCGCGGCGAAGCCTGCCTCCACGCTCATCGTCGCGTCGAGCGCCATGGCCGCAGGTTTCCGGGGCGCGAAGTGCTGGCCGCGCGCCAGACGCACGCCGCGTTCCGCCTTGCTCGGCTCCAGCGGCAGGCAGCCGAAACGCCGCGCCCACTCGACGCCCAGCTCGAACAGCGCCTCGGGCCGGCCCGATTTCAGTTCCAGCTCGATTTCGCAAATCGGCTCGCGCGCGTCGCCGGCGCGGATTTCACCCTGATCCAGCGCCACCTCGATCACCGCGCCGTCCGCGCCCCCCAGTTGCCAGGTAGTGCGTGCAAAGCGCGTCTCGAACACTGGCGCCAGCCGCACACGCAAGGCAGGCGGCACGTGCGCCTGCGCCGCGGGCGGAAACAGCGACCAGTCGATTTCGCCGCGCGGCAGCGGCATTTCGAACTCCGTGCGCCACGACAGGCCGCCCTGCCGCACGCCTTCGGTCTTCAGGGTCTGCCGCCAGCGCCTGCCGCTGCGGCGCAGCCGCAGCGCAACGCCGGCAGCGGCCAACTCGAAACCGGGCGTATCCAGATAGCGGGCAAGCATGGACATTTCGCGATGATGCACCCGCCGGCGCATCATCGCGGCACGAAAGTCCAGCGCCCGGTCAGGCGCGAGGTACAGCTTGAGCTCGATTTCCTGCGGATCCGGCTTTGTCATATTTCTGTCATGCCACGGCAAGAGGCTGCACTTATCATTACACAGCTTCCATGCGCTCATCATGACCATTCCCGGCCCCGACACCCTCATCAACCGCGAACTCGGCATTCTTGCCTTCCAGAAGCGCGTGCTCGCGCAGGCGGAGAACCCGGACACGCCGCTGCTGGAACGTCTGAAATTCCTCTGCATCGTGTCGTCCAACCTGGACGAATTCTTCGAAGTGCGCGTCGCCGGCCTGTTGGAGCATCTGCGCGCGCACTCGACCCAGCACTCGCCCGACGGCATGACACCAAGGCAGCAATACCGGGCAGTGTCGGACATGGCGCATACCCTGGTCGAGCGCCAGTACGATCTCCTGAACGACGCGGTCATACCCGCGCTCGCCGGGCACGGCATCCATTTCATCCGCCGCACCCACTGGAACGAAACCCAGGCCGCGTGGATCCGCGACTTTTTTCAGCGCGAGCTGATGCCGGTGCTGACGCCGGTGGGGCTCGACCCCTCACACCCCTTC
>CAZOVQ010000065.1:0-8970 GCA_964583195.1 uncultured Thiobacillus sp. | reverse complement strand
CGGCAGCAGGCCTGCTTCGACTCGCCCGCGTACAGGATGGGATAATGCGCGCCCGATGGAACCGGCAGGCCGCAATGGAAACAGGGCGACTCGGCCGTGGATTCGGTGGGCAAAAAAGAAGGGGCGTTCATGAGCCGTCCAGGAGAGCCGCCCATGAAACGCCCCCGAGGAGGACGCTACTGCACGGCAGGCCCAGGAGAGAGGGTGCGCCCGCCGTAAACGTCATTCGGTGCGTGGCCGCGGCAACGGAGCCGGAGGCCGATACGCCCGGGCGCCGGTCGGGCGCCCGGATCGGCTTGCGCGGCAGCGGGGCTTGTGACGCCGATGCCGGTCCGGCTGGGGAAACGCTTCCGTTTGCTTGAGCCATGCTTCGCAACTGTCGGGTCCGGACGGGCAGGGGCGTCACCTGGGTATCGAAGCCCCCGATTATACGGAGCGCCGCGATTGCCACGGGCGGATGGGCCGCCGGTCAGGCATACAACAGTATTGAAGATATGCATATCATAATGTTTTTTTGAGAGTGGCGCAAGCACTTTTTTGCGGGGGCGGGGCGTGGGGCGGGACGGGACTTTCGCCCCGGCCTTGCGGCGGTCAGCAGGCCGTGAGTGGCTTGCTGGGGCGGCTGGCAATGGCCTGCCCGGTCGGGTCGTAGAGACTGTTCTTGCCGGTGGCAGCGTGCATCAGCACGTTGAGTGATTGACGGGTGGCGGCAAGCCGCATCTCTATGAGTTTGCCGACGCGCAGGTTGCTGGCGCGCGCCTCGTTTTCCAGGACACGCAGGCTTGTCCATTCCATCTGGACGGCCGGATCGGCCTGGGTGGCAAGCCAGGCGTCCATGCCGGCGGCGTCGGGCGTATGTCCGGCGTTGCGGAGGCGGTCGAGGCGGGCACGGGCCAGGTCGCTGGCGGCGTGCAGCCGTTCGTATTTGGCCGCACCCAGCGCGGCCAGACGGTCGGCGTCGCCGTCGATCAGGGCGCGCTCCTCGTCGGCCAGCGTAGCCACGAGCGCGGCCCACGCGGCGTTTTCGCGGCGCAGCTGCTGCGCAAGCTCACTTGGGTTTGGCGACATTCAGCAGTTCCTTCACCGAGTCGATCAGACCCTGGGCGACGTTTTCGGGCTTGACCGCGTATTCACCGGCGGCGATGGCTTCCTTGATGCGCTCGACGCGGGCGCGATCGACGACCGGAATCGCAGCCAACTGGCTTTCCAGCGCCTGGAGCTGGCTGGCGCGCGTGCTCACCGTGACGTCGGTCCGTTCGTTCCCCGCGCGCTGGCCGGTTCCTGTCTGGGCGGGCCGGTTTTCGATGGCGTTGGGCAGAATGACCGGCTTGGCACCGGAGTCGATTTTCATGGTGGCGTCCTGTTTGCGGACGGTGGAATCCGTCCATTCTGATTCGTAATCGGAAGTCTACGGATTTTCTGAAGGGCTGCGCAGCAAAAAGTTCAGCGCATTCTGGAGTCCCGCAGGTGGGGGAGGGGATCGCTTACATGCCGTGTGCGCGGTCCATCCGGGCTGTCCGGCGTACCCCTTGCGGGCAAGAGGCCATGACCGTTGGGCGAACCCTGCTCAGAAAGCGATCTCCACCTGCTGGTCGGCGGCGGCGACGCCGCTGACGACCTGCCCCGAGCGGGTTTTCACCCGTACCCGCTCGCCGCGGCCAGCATCGGCCAGCGCCTGGCCGGTGCTGCGGATCGAGAAACCGGGGCCGCTCACGACGAGCCGTGTCGATTGCCCCTGCTGCACGACACGGGGGGCGCGCAGCAGGCCGGTGCGCAGCGCCGCGCCCGACGCCACCCCGGAAACGGTTTGGTATCCGGACAGGGCTTCGGCGTCGCGGGCGACGTCGGCGGGCAGGATGCCGAGATCGCCTTCGCGCTGGACGAGGTCGGTGGCGGTGAGGGGGTGACGTGGCGGCAGCGCGCGCGCGGCGGCGACGTAGCGGCCGAAGGCCCGAACCCGCGCCTGGAGATAGACCGTCCAGGGGGTCGGCGCGAGGCAGCGCACGCCCACGGTGATTTTTCCGACGGCTCGGCTCCCGGGCATCTGGAAGGCGTCGAGCGCCTTGCAGTCGGCCAGTGCGGCGCGCGGCGGCGTCACTTCGACTTCGATCCGCTCGGCCAGTCCGCCGGCCTGGATCGCGAGAAAGCGCTCGGCGGTGGCGCCGATCGCGGCAGGGTCGGTGGCAGCGGCGGCGGGCAGTGACGCCGCCAGCAGGCAGGCGAGCAGGAAGGGGCGAAAGCGCGCAGCAGTCATGGCAGGCTCGTTGGATGATGCTGGGCCGCAGTCTAGCCTTGTGCGCGTGCGGGGCAAACGCCGAAATGAGCCGTCTTTCCGCCTTTTATCCTTCGATCGGCTGGACGGCGGCGCGCCTAGGATGCAGGCATCGAAAAAGGCCGGGCGCTCGCCGCCGCGGCAAGCGAGGCAAACGGACATGCTGAACCGACTCGACGAAATGATGAATTTCCACGTGCAGGCGCTGCGTTTGCGCGAGACCCGGCAGCAGGTGCTGGCGTCGAACATCGCCAACGCCGACACGCCGGATTACAAGGCGCGCGATTTCGATTTCCGTACCGCCCTGTCCAGCGCCCTGCAGGGGCAGTCCGCGTCTGGCGGCGTGTCGCTGGCGACGACCGCGGCCGGGCACCTTCCGGGAACGGCGGAACTCGCGGCGGGCACGGTTCTGCAATACCGCACCCCCGCCCAGGGCAGCGTGGACGGCAACACCGTGGACGCGGACGCCGAGCGCGCCGCCTTCGGCGAAAACGCGCTGCAGTATGAATTCAATCTTGCCCGCCTGTCGGCGCAGATACGCGGCATGCTCGCGGTCATACAGGGATAAGGAGGCGAACGATGTCCTTGCTCAACATTTTCAACGTTGCCGGTTCGGCGATGAACGCACAGTCGCAACGGCTCAATGCCGTCGCCAGCAATCTTGCCAACGCCGACAGCGCGACCAGCGCCAATGGCACTCCCTACCGCGCGAAGCAGGTCGTGTTCGCCGCGACGCCGGTGGGCGAGAACGGCGCCACCGGCGTCAACGTCGCGGCGGTGATCGAAGATCCTTCGCCGATGAAAACGGTATATGACCCGAAGAATCCGCTTGCCGACGACAAGGGCTACGTGACGCTGCCCAACGTCAATGTGGTGGAGGAGATGGTCAACATGATTTCCGCCTCGCGTTCCTATCAGTCGAACGTCGACATGATGAGCACCACCCGGAACCTGCTTCGCCAGACGCTGAACCTGGGTCAATAAAGGAGTATCCGCATGAGTACCGTACAGGAAGCCGGCGCCGTCACCAGCCTGTTTGGCGCCGCGTCGCCGGGAGCGGCGAAAACGGGGGCGCAGGAAACGCAGGATCGTTTCCTCGCCCTGCTGGTCGCGCAGATGGAGAACCAGGATCCGCTGAATCCGCTGGACAACGCGCAGGTCACCAGCCAGCTCGCGCAGCTGTCCACCGTGCAGGGGATCGAGGAGATGAATGCCAGCATGGCGGCGCTCGCCGCCAGCCTGTCGAGCAACCAGATGGCGCAGGCCGCCGGTCTGATCGGGCGCGGCGTGCTGGTGCCGGGCAATGTCATCGGCCCCACGCCGGAACGCGCGGTGGCAGGTTTCGATCTCGATGCGGCTGCCGATTCGGTCGTGTTCACCATCGAAAACGCAGCCGGCGCGACGGTGCGCACGCTCAACCTCGGCGCGCGCGCTGCCGGCGTCAACATCGTGGCCTGGGATGGTCTGGACGGCAACGGCGCTGCGGTGCCGGAGGGCGACTACCGGTTCAAGGTCAGCGCCGCCGCCGGTGGCGCGTCCGTGCCCGGCGAAACGCTTTATCTCGCCGGCGTGAACAGCGTGTCGCAAGGCAGCCAGGGGGTGCAGCTAAATCTTGCCGGCAACACGCAAGTGAGTTTTGCCGATATCCGGCAGATTTTCTGAGGGCCATCCGGCCCGATCCCGAACTTCCGAACCAAGGAGCGAATCATGGGTTTTCAGCAAGGTTTGAGCGGTCTGAACGCGGCGGCGAAGAATCTCGACGTCATCGGCAACAACGTCGCCAACTCGAGCACGGTGGGCTTCAAGCAATCGCAGACGCAGTTTGCCGACGTGTTCGCGAATTCGATCACCGGTGCAGGCGGCTCGCAGATCGGCATTGGCGTGCAGGTCGCCCAGGTCGCCCAGCAGTTCACCCAGGGCAACATCACCTCGTCCAACAATCCGCTCGACATCGCCATCAACGGCGGCGGCTTTTTCCGCATGGACAATGGCGGCGAGATCACCTATCAGCGCAACGGCCAGTTCCAGCTCGACCGCAACGGCTTCATCGTCAATTCCAACGGCGCCAACCTGACCGGTTTCACGGCGAACGCCAGCGGCGTGCTCTCCACCGGCGCGCCGGCGCCGCTCTTCATCGACACCGCCGATCTTGCGCCGCAGGCGACCGGGGGGGTGGAATCTGTGCTCAACCTCGATTCGACCAAAACGGCACTGGCGGCGGCGAGCTTCAACCAGAACGACCCCACCACTTTCCACGACGCCACCTCCGTGTCGATCTTCGACAGCCTGGGCAACGCGCACACGCTGCAAACCTATTACGTCAAGACGGCGGCGAACACCTGGAACATCTTCGCCTCGGTCGACGGCGCGGCGGCCACGCCCGCCGGCACGCTCAACTTCGCCAACGACGGCACGCTCGCAACCCCGATGCCGCTGACCACCTCGGTGGTCGTCACCACCGGCGCGACCTCGCCGTTCCCGGTCGATATCGACTACACCGGCACCACCCAGTTCGGCTCCAGTTTCAGCGTCAACCGGCTCACGCAGGACGGATTCACCTCGGGCCGCCTCGCCGGTTTCAATATCGGAGACGACGGCATCATTCTCGGCCGCTATACCAATGGACAATCGACCGTGCTGGGGCAGGTGGTGCTTGCGAGCTTCGCCAATCCCAACGGGTTGACGCCGCTGGGCAACAACCAGTGGAGCGAGACCTCGACTTCCGGTTCGCCGCTGGTCGGTTCCCCCAACTCCGGCAGTCTGGGTGTGCTGCAATCCTCGGCCGTGGAAGATTCCAACGTCGATCTCACCGCCGAGCTCGTCAACATGATTACCGCACAGCGCGTCTACCAGGCCAACGCGCAGACGATCCGCGCGCAGGACGAAGTCCTGCAGACGCTGGTCAACCTGTAAGCCGCGGCGCCCGGACGGGAAGGACACGAGCATGGACCGCATGATCTACACCGCGATGAGCGGCGCGAAGCATACGCTGATCCAGCAGGAGGCGGCCGCGCACAATCTGGCCAACGCCTCGACCACCGGGTTTCGCGCCCAGCTCAACGAATTCCGCGCGGTGCCGGTCGTCGGCGCGCCGCTCGCCACCCGCGCCTTCGTCGTCGATTCCACCGTCGGCACCGATTTCCGTCCCGGCGCGATCCAGCACACCGGGCGCGAGCTCGACGTGGCGATCCAGGGCGAGGGCTGGTTCGCGGTGCAGGCGGCCGACGGCAGCGAGGCTTACACCCGTGCCGGCGGTTTCGGCGTCGACGAGAACGGCGCGTTGCGCACTGCGAACAACCTCGTCGTGCTGGGCGACGGCGGGCCGCTCTCGATTCCGCCCGGCAGCAACATCGCGGTCGCCCGCGACGGCACCCTGTCCCTGCTTCCCGACGGATCGAGCGCCGCGGCGCTGACCACGGTCGGGCGCCTGAAGCTGGTGAACCCGCCGCCCGCCAGCCTGGTACGCGGTGATGACGGCCTGTTCCGCCTTGCCTCGGGTGGCGTCGCGCCCGCCGATCCGAACGTGCAGGCGATATCCGGTTCGCTGGAATCGTCCAACGTCAACGTCGTCGATGCGATGGTCGACATGATCTCGCTCGCGCGGCAGTTCGAAATGCAGATCAATCTTTTGCGCAATGCCGAAAGCAACGACAGCAAATCGTCCGAGCTTCTGAACATGAACTGACTGTAGGGGGAGACGCCATGATTCGCTCACTGTGGATTGCCAAGACCGGCCTCGATGCGCAACAGACGCAGATGGACGTGATTTCCAACAACCTCGCCAACGTCAGCACCAGCGGCTTCAAGCGCGCGCGTGCGGTGTTCGAGGATCTCCTCTACCAGACCGTGCGCCAGCCGGGCGCGCAGTCGTCGGAGCAGACGCAGCTTCCGTCCGGCCTGCAGATCGGCACCGGCGTGAAGCCGGTGGCGACCGAACGCATCTTCACCCAGGGCAATCTGCAGCAGACCGGCAACGCGCGCGACGTGGCGATCCAGGGCCAGGGTTTCTTCCAGGTGCTGATGCCCGACGGCACCACCTCGTACACCCGCGACGGCTCCTTCCAGACCGACGCCAACGGCCAGCTCGTCACCTCCAGTGGCTATCCGGTGCAGCCGGCAATCACCATCCCCAACGACGCGCAATCGCTGACCATCGCACGCGACGGCACCGTCACGATCACGCAGCCGGGCAGCGCGGCGGCGACCAACATCGGCACGCTGCAACTGGCGATGTTCATCAACCCCGCCGGCCTGCAAAGCCTGGGGGAAAATCTTTACGCCGAAACCACCTCGTCGGGCACGCCAACCACGGGCGCGCCGGGCAGCAACGGTGCCGGCGTGCTCAACCAGTCCTACGTCGAAACCTCGAACGTCAACGTGGTGGAGGAACTGGTCAACATGATCCAGACGCAACGCGCCTACGAAATCAACAGCCGCGCGATCTCCACCTCCGACCAGATGCTGCAGCGGCTGACGCAGCTGTGACGATCATGGACAGCCTGTTTCGCCGCCTGGAAGCACTCGTGCCGGTTGCCGTCGCGGCGCTGCTGGCCGCTTGTGGCAGCACGCCCACGACCATCACGCAGGGGCCGTACAGCGTGCGCCCGCCGCTGTCTTCGGCACCGCCGCCCGGCAACGGCGCGATCTACCAGACGTCCGCCTACCGGCCCTTGTTCGAGGATCTGCGCGCGCGGCAGGTGGGCGACATACTCACCATCGCCATCAATGAACGCACGCAGGCGGGCAAGGAAGCCTCGTCGTCAGGCAGCAAGACCGGTGCGGTCGACGCCTCGGTCGGCGCCCTGGGGGGGCTGTCGGCCTCGACGCTCAGGCGGTTGAATGTCCAGGCCGATTCGACGGTCAAATTCGACGACAAATCCGATCTTGCCTCGAGCAACACCTTCAGCGGCAACATCACCGTCACCGTCATCGAGGTGCTGCCCAACGGCAATCTCGTCGTCGCCGGCGAGAAGCAGATCGGCCTCGACAAGGGGACCGAATACATCCGCCTATCCGGCGTGGTGTGGCCCGCCACCATCCGCTCCGGCAACACCGTGTCGTCCGCCGAAGTGGCCGACGCGCGCGTCGAATACCGTACCAGCGCCAAGCTCGACCGGGCCGAGCTCATGAGCTGGCTGGCGCGCTTTTTCCTCAGCATCGCGCCGCTATGAGGAGCCCCGTCATGCGATCCGCATTCTTCCTTCTCGCCGCCCTGCTCGCCCTGCCCGCTGCTGCCGAGCGCATCAAGGACATCGCCACCCTCCAGGGGGTACGCGCCAACCAGCTCGCCGGCTACGGTCTGGTGGTGGGACTCGACGGTAGCGGCGACCAGACCACGCAGACGCCGTTCACCACCCAGAGCATCGTCAGCATGCTGACGCAGATGGGCATCAACCTGCCCGCCGGCGTGAACATGCAGCTGATGAACGTCGCCGCCGTGATGGTGACCGCCGAGCTGCCGCCCTTCTCGCAGCCGGGGCAGACGCTGGACGTGACCGTCTCGTCCATCGGCAACGCCAAGAGCCTGCGCGGCGGCACCCTGGTGATGACGCCGCTGAAAGGCGCCGACGGCCAGGTCTACGCCATGGCGCAAGGCAGCCTCGCGGTCAGCGGCGCCGGCGCCTCGGCCAACGGCAGCAGTGCGCAGATCAACCATCTTGCGGTCGGCCTGATTCCCTCGGGTGCCACGGTCGAGCGCAGCGTCGCCGTCGCGCTGGGTGAATCGGGCAGCATCAATATCGAACTCAGAAGCAGCGATTTCACCACCGCCAGCCGCGTGGTCGAGGCGATCGACGCACGCTTCGGCGCCGGCACCGCGCAGGCGACGAACGGCCGCGTGGTGCGGGTGAAGACCCCGCCCGGCGCAAGTGAACGGGTCGCCTTCCTCGGGGCCATCGAAAGCCTGGAGGTCGAACCCGCCGCCGGCCGGGCGCGCGTCGTCATCAACGCGCGCACCGGTTCGGTGGTGATGAATCAGACCGTCATGCTCGATTCGAGCGCGGTATCGCACGGCAACCTGTCGGTGGTCATCAGCACCGAACCGGTCATCAGCCAGCCCGGCCCCTTCTCGCGCGGCAACACGGTATCGACCGCGCAGTCGCAGATCGAAATCCGCCAGCAGCCCGGCGAAGTCATGCTGGTCAAGGGCGGGGCCTCGCTTGCCGACGTGGTCAAGGCGCTCAATTCCATCGGTGCCACGCCGCAGGATCTGCTCGCCATTCTGCAGGCGCTGAAGGCGGCCGGGGCGCTGCGCGCCGAGCTCGAAATCATCTGAGGCGCCGGGCATGGCCATCGGCAGCGATCTTTCTGCGCGCTTCGCCCTCGATGTCCAGGGCGTCGATGCGCTGAAGCTCCAGGCGAAGCAGAATTCGCCCGAGGCGCTGCAGGCCGCCGCGCGGCAGTTCGAAGCCGTGTTCATGAACATGCTGCTGAAGAGCATGCGCGAGACGGTTTCGCAGGACGGCGTGTTCGACAGCGAACAGACCCGCATGTACACCTCCATGCTCGATCAGCAGCTGGCCCAGAGCCTCGCCAGCCGCGGCATCGGCCTGGCCGACGTCATGGTGCGCCAGTTGGGCGCCGCCGCCGCGCCCCCCCCGGCCGGCGACGCACAGCCCCTGCCGCTGGATACCCGGCGCCCCGTGCCGCTCGACGCGCCGCGCGGCGCCGAACTTCCGGCGCCGGCTCCGGCGCAGCCG
>CAZOVQ010000064.1:4335-9069 GCA_964583195.1 uncultured Thiobacillus sp. | reverse complement strand
CTTGCTCCATCATCGAAACAAAACGGTCAAAGAGATAGCCGACATCGTGCGGCCCGGGACTGGCTTCGGGGTGTCCCTGGAAACCGAAAGCGGGCGCGTCGGTACGGGCGATACCCTGCAGCGAACCGTCGAAAAGCGAAACGTGGGTGGTGCGCAGCGTGGCCGGCAGGCTGGCAGCGTCCACCGCAAAACCGTGGTTCTGGCTGGTGATGGCCACACGGCCGGAATCCAGGTCCTTGACCGGGTGGTTGGCGCCGTGGTGACCGAATTTCATTTTCCGGGTTTTGCCGCCGGAAGCCAGGGCGAGCAGTTGATGGCCAAGACAGATGCCGAAAGTCGGAATCTGCGCCGCCACCAGATCGGCGATCGCCCGGATCGCGTAATCGCAGGGCTCAGGGTCGCCCGGGCCATTGGAAAGGAAGATGCCGTCTGGCTTCAGGGCCATGGCCTGGTCCGCACTGGCGGTCGCGGGCAGCACGGTCAGCCTGCAACCGCGTCCGGCCAGCATGCGCAGAATGTTGCGCTTGACGCCGTAATCGAAGGCGACGACGTGGAAGCGCGGCGCGTCCTGCCTGCCGTAGCCGGCGCCAAGTTCCCACTCGGTTTCGCTCCACGCGTAGGCCTGCTCCGTGCTCACCACCTTCGCCAGATCCATGCCGGCGAGGCCGGGAAACGCGCGCGCGGCTTCGAGCGCCCTGGCGTCATCCACCGCACCGGCCATGATGCAGCCTGCCTGGGCGCCCTTTTCGCGCAGGATGCGCGTCAGGCGCCGCGTATCGAGGTCGGCGATGGCGACGACATTCTGGCTTCGCAGGTAGTCGGGCAGGGATTGGGCCGCGCGGAAGTTCGAATGGCGGCATGGCACGTCGCGCACCACCAGGCCCGCTGCATGGATGCGATCCGATTCGACGTCCTCGGCGTTGACGCCGGTATTGCCGATGTGCGGATACGTCAGCGTCACAATCTGGCGCGAATATGAAGGGTCGGTCAGGATTTCCTGATAACCCGTGAGCGAGGTATTGAAGACCACCTCGCCTGTCGCAACGCCTTCGGCGCCAATGGCGCGGCCGCAAAACACCGAGCCGTCGGCAAGAACCAGGATGGCGGGTTGGGCGAGGGCCAAGGAAAACTCCACAGGGCAGAACGATGGGGCACAGCGGACAAAATTCAGGCGGGTCGCTCGCGCGGCCCGCCTGAATTCGAATGCCCGCCATTGTAGCCGATCCGGGAACCGCCATCAACGCTCGCCGGCACGCACTCCCGCCCGTCCGCGGCGTCAACGGCCTCCAGGGCGGTTTGCCGCCCGCTGCGCAAAACAGACTCGCGCCGGTTCCGGCGGCGGCCCGGACGAACGCTTCATCCCAGTTGAAAAACCTTGCCGAACAGTGCACCGACCCGGTCCGGCGGAAGCGGCCGGGCGATGACATAGCCCTGGATTTCGTCGCAGCCACGTTTTTTCAGGAAAACGATCTGCTCTGGCGTTTCCACGCCTTCGGCCACCACCCGCAGATTGAGGGCGTGCGCAAGCCGGATGATCGCGGTGGCGATCTCGGCATCGTCGCTGTCGATCAGCACGTCGTCGATCAGACTCTTGTCGATTTTCAGCGCGTCGATGGGCATGCGCTTCAACTGGCCGAGATTGGAGTGGCCGGTGCCGAAATCGTCGATGTAGACGTGCAGGCCGCGTTGCCGCAGGGCATCGAGCATGTCGAAGGTACGCGCGGGATTTTCCATCGCCGCGCTCTCGGTCACTTCAACCTGCAGATGCGCGGGGGCCATGCCGGTATCGCGCAGGATGGCGTCGATGTCGTCGGCCAGCCGCGCATCGACGAACTGGCGCGGCGACAGGTTGACCGCGACCGGCGGCGGGTCGAGTCCTTCGGCCTGCCAGGCCACCCACTGTTCGCACGCCGTGCGTGCGACCCAGCGACCGATGGGCACGATGAGGCCGGTTTCCTCGGCCACGGGGATGAACTGCTCGGGGCCGACGATGCCGCCCGCACGCGACAGCCAGCGCACCAGGGCTTCGAGCCCGACGATACGGCCACTGGCGAGATCGACCTTGGGCTGGTAGACGAGCGCCAGTTCCCCGCGCTCGATGGCCTGGCGCAGGCCGCTTTCGAGCGCGAGCTGCTGCTGGGCGATGGTGTTGAGCTCGTCGCTGTAGTATTCGAAGCCGCTGCGCCGCTGCTTGGCCTGATACATCGCCAGATCGGCCTGCCGCAACAGGCTGTTGGCGTCGCTGGCATCGTCGGGATAGACGCTGATACCGACGCTGGCGCCGATGGCATAGCGCCGCTGGCCGATCCGGAACGATTCGGCGAGTGCGCGGATGAGTTTGGCGGCAACACGCGCGGCGGCGCGCGAGGCGGGCGGATGAGTGAGCACGACGGCGAATTCGTCACCCCCAAGGCGGGCGACGAAATCGTCCGCACGCAGGAGTTCGTCGAGCCGGTTGGCAACCACGCGCAGCACCTGGTCGCCGATTTCGTGGCCCTGGGTATCGTTGATGTGCTTGAAACGGTCGAGATCGATGAACAGCAGCGAAACCTGGGATTTCTCGCGCTGCGCGCGCGCCAGCGCGTGGCCGAGAAAGTCCTGGAAATAGGAGCGGTTCGGCAGGCCGGTCAGCGGGTCGTGGTTGGCCAGCATGTCGAGCCGCATTTCAGAATAGCGCCGCTCGGACAGAGCGGCAGCGACGAACAGTCCGCCCAGCGCCATCATCGCCATGCTCATCTGCAGGGCGAAAATGTCCTGCGCCGGAGTGTCTTCGCCGATGCCACCATACGACACCAGCGCCAGGCCGAGCACGATGGGGGCGGCAAGAAAAATCGCCAGACTGACGCCGGCGACCGAAAAGCGCAGCGCCGCCCACAGCACGCCTGGCAGGAGCACGAACAGGACGACTTCGGCCGGACGTACGGGCAAGGCGTATTCCATCATCAGCCGCGCCAGCAGCAGCATGGCGAACAGCAGCGCCAGCCCTTCCAGACGCGCCTTACCCGTGGCGGGCAGCACATCCCAGCGCGACGCCGTCAGCAGCAGGGGGGCGACCAGGTACGCGCCCAGCAATTCGGCCACGCCGGTTTCCCATAGCGCCTCGGGAAAATAGCCGATGCCGACGAAGCCGGCATGGTGCATGGCGGCGACGCCGAGCACGGCGGCGAGCGCGCTGCCTGCAGGCGCGATCACGAGGACGAACTTGGCGACGCTGGGAACGTAATCGAGCGTCAGGCTGAAAGGCGCCAGAAGGCGTGCAAGCCCGGCCATCAGCGCTGCACCTGCCACAGTGGCGCCGGCCAGCATCAGCGCGAGTTCGGCCGGGACGATGCGCAGTTGGATGGCGAAGGCCCCCACGCCCACGCCAAGCACGCCCGCTGCGCCGAAACGCATGGCCGCCATGGCGGCGACACCGGATGCCAGTCCGACGAGCGGAACCAGGCCGGCGATGCGGGAAGCCAGTTCGAGACTGAGCCAATGCAACAGCGCGTAGGCGGCCGCGGTCAGTCCCGCGACGAGCAGGGCGCGGCGAAGACCCGGAATCCAGCCCTTCAACGCCGGCAGCGGCACGATTTCACTCCATCGCCGGGGCGCGGCGCAGACGCGCCGTCCTGCCGTTCAGGGTCGCAGTCCGCCCGCGTCCAACCCGGGACTCCCGATGCATGCTATGCCGGATCGAGCTCTGCACGCACCGATTCCAGCGCCTCCTTGAGCGTCTCCTCGGACAATCCGTTCAACTGTTCGGCCAGCATTTCGGCAGCGTCGATGGTGTCCGTCTCGTCGGGCAGGGTGTCGGTGTCGAGATTGGCGACGAATACCGCCGCCGCACCCGTCACCTGCAACAATTGCCTGCGTTCGCTCATCAGCATTTCGATTTCGTCGCGCAGGAGGCGGATTTCGTCTTCCTTCATCGCGGTCAGACTCATGACATTCTCCGTTTGTATGTTCAGCCGAACAAAGTCAGCACGCCCGTGTAACCATACAGGCGATTGTGGGAAATTTCACCATTGGCGAAAAATCCCGTCAGCGGGAAATCGCCGAGCGCATCGCGTATCAGGCGCAGTTCGCGATGCGGCTCGCCGAACAGATGGCGGCCACGGCCGAGACAGGAAACGTATACGCCGCCACGGATCGGGCCGTCGAATTGCGCGCGCAGCGTGGCCAGCATGCGCGCCATGTCTTCCTCGGCACTTTGCCGGTCGCGTTTGCAGAACAGGAGTTCGTCGCCGGGCTGGACGTGCTCGCCGATGGCGATCAGGCCGTTTTCGGGATCGACGCCGAGGATGTTGCGCACCAGATAGTCGCCGGTATCGGAGCCGCGCACCGGCAGGCCGACGAAAATGTAACCGGCCGCGCGGCGCAGATCGCGCGCCAGCACTTCGCCGATTTCCGCCTTCATCACGTCGAGCGCGGGGCGATGGTCGAGCGTGCCGACGATGTTCCTGTTGGCCGAGGTGACTCGATGGCGCGGCCCGAGCGGCGAAACGCCCTGGGTCAGCCGCGTCGCCAGCCTCACCCGATCCGAGAACAGAACCCCCGACAGACCGCCGGCAACCCTCCGCTCGGCGATCTGCGCGGTTTCGCCACGGGCGCTTGAAAGCCCGCCGACGACGAAGCCGCTCGCCACTTTCCCGCTCAGGGTTTCGATCATCTCGCGGATGCGCGGATTGGCCGGATCGCCGTGCGCCAGCGCCAGGTAGGTGTCTACCGGCACCTCGATTTCCTCGGGTGTTC
>CAZOVQ010000064.1:0-4277 GCA_964583195.1 uncultured Thiobacillus sp. | reverse complement strand
CCGCCATCGCCGGCTCATCGAGATATTCCGTACCGTTCGCGCACACGCCCACGCCGACGCTGCCGGTCCAGTGCGGCACGCCCGTCGCGTCCCGGAAACTAGCCAGAATCGCTTCGAGCTCGCCGGCGTAGGCGTCGGAAACGTACAGGAAACCCAGCGTGGCCGCCGCGGGGACCTCGCCGATCTGGTGCAGGCACTTGCGTGCCGCCTCGGCCCAGTCGGCATGGGCGGCATGGCCAGACCTGAATGCCGGCGGCATGAGGTGCGACCGGCTCAATAACCCGTCCTGCCGCTGTTCGGCAGATCGCCCTCGCCAAAGAAATTCCACAACAGGTGCGCGACGACCTCGGGCGCGATCACGGTATGCTGGTTGTGGCTATCCTGCAGCGCTGTGCGCAGTTTCCTGCGCAATGCCGGGTCGCCGGTCAGATCGAAGATGATATCGACCTTCGCACCCATCGACACGACTTCCATCGCGTCCTCGAATACAGGAACCTTGCTGTGCACGAACCCCATGGCAACCGGAGATTCGAGATTGCGGTGCGCGACGGCGACAATCTCGACCTTGACGTGTTCCTCCTGGATCTTTTCCAGAAAATGCTCGGCGAATTTTTCGCCCACTTCGCCCAGCCCAAGCAGGGCCACCTTGACTATATGACTCATTGCCCGATCTCCTCGTATATGTTTGTGTCAAACTGATCGACGCACGCTGCGCGTTGCTTCACGGCAACGCCCGGCAAGCATACACCCTCCGCGCGGCCGGGGATAATATCCCAAACCCTGCGCTCTTCCGCCACGTCCCATGCCGCTTTCCGATCCGCTCTACCCGCCCTGCTCTCCCCGCGCCACCGGCATGCTCGATGTCGGCGACCTCCATCGTCTTTACTGGGAGGTCAGCGGCAACCCGGACGGAATTCCGGTGCTTTTCGTGCACGGCGGTCCGGGTGCGGGCACGTCTCCCGCGCAACGACGCTTCTTCGACCGGGCGCGCTACAACATCATCCTGTTCGACCAGCGCGGCTGCGGGCTCTCCACGCCGCACGGCGAACTCGAAGCCAACACCACGCTGCACCTCGTCGCCGACATGGAGCGTCTGCGCACCGCGCTTGGCATCGACCGATGGCTCGTCTTCGGCGGCTCGTGGGGCTCCACCCTCGCGCTGGCCTACGCCCAGGCGCATCCCGGACGCTGCCTGGGCCTGGTGCTGCGCGGCATTTTCCTGTGCCGCAAGACCGAGATCGACTGGTTCCTGTACGGCATTCGCGCCCTGTTTCCCGAAGCGCAGCGACTCTTCGCCGAATTCATCCCCGCCGCCGAACGCAGCGATCTGCTCGCCGCCTATCATCGCCGGCTGGTCGATCCCGACCCCGCGATCCACCAGCCTGCCGCACACGCCTGGGCCACCTTCGAGGCTTCGTGTTCGACGCTCCTGCCCAACCCCGATCTCGTCTCGGCCTTTGGCAGCGAGAAGACCGCGCTCTCCTTGTCACGCATCGAGGCACACTACTTCATGCACGACATCTTTCTGCCGGACAACAGCCTGCTCGACAACGTCGGCCGTATTCGCGACATCCCCGCGATCATCGTGCAGGGGCGCTACGATGCCGTCTGCCCCGTTGTCTCCGCCGACGATCTTGCGCGCGCCTGGCCCGAGGCGCACTACATCGTCGTGCCAAACGCCGGGCATTCCGCATTCGAGCCCGGCATCACCCGCGAGCTGGTCGCCGCCTGCGACCGTTTCGCCGCCACCGGAGGCTTTGCCCCGTGAACGAAAAACTCTCGCCCTGGGTGTTCGACGCCGACGCCGAAAATTTCAACCGTCTGGTACTGGAAAACTCTCATCGCGGCCCGGTGCTGGTGCATTTCTGGACCCCCCAGGCCGGGCCATGCTACATGCTGATGCCGCGTCTGGTCAGGCTCGCCGGCGAATACGGCGGCAAATTCCTGCTGGTGATGCTGAACGCTGGCGAATTGCCGGAACTCGCGCGCCGCTTCTCGGTGAATTCCGTCCCCACGGTCAAATTTTTCTGGCGCGGCGAAGTCGCGCACACCATCCACGGCGCCGAGCCCGACAGCAGTTTCCGCGAAGTTCTCGACCGCTTCATCGCCGGCGACGCCCAGCGCGCGCATGCACTGGGCGTCGCCGCCTGGCAGGCAGGACAGCTTCAGCAGGCACGCATGCTGCTCGCCAACGCGGCCATGGCCGAGCCGGAGAATTTCGCCATCGCGCGCGACCTCGCCAAGCTCCTGTGGTCGCAAGGCGAAGGCGAACAGGCGTTGAAATTGCTCGACAGCCTGCCGCCGGAAGCGCGCGCCACACCCGAGATCGCCCCTCTGCACACCCATCTCACGCTCGCCGAAACCGCGCGCCGCGCGCCGCCGCTCGCCGAACTCGACGTCGCGCTCGCCACCCGGCCGGACGACCCCGGCCTGCGTTTCCAGCGCGCCGCCGTGCTGCTCGGGCAGGACGATTTCGACGGCGCGATGGCCGCCCTGCTCGAAATCGCCCGCACCGACCGCGCTTATCGTCGGGACATCGGCCGCGCCAGCCTTGTCGCCCTGTTCGATCTTCTGGGCGCAACGCATCCGCTGACGCAACAATACCGCCGCGCACTGGCCGAATTTCTGAATTGAACCCGGATAATCCATCAGGACGCGCGATGCGGGCGAGGCGGTTTGCGAGCGGATCGGTACGCGGGCGACCATCCCATAGCCCGGCCCATGGGCGCGAAACACGGGCGCCGGGACACCGCAAAGCGCCCATCCGCGCGCGTAGGCCGCAAGGCCGCCTGATGGATTATCCGAGTTGAATTTCCGCCACCCCGCCTTCGATTCCTATCGTCTGCTCATCGACGCGCTCGGGCTCGCGCGCGGCCAGCCAGCACTGGATACGCTGAATGCGCTAGCAAGCCGCATGAACATTCGCCAGGCGCGCGGCCTGGCGTTGCGTTTCGTCGCCCCGGCCGGGCGCATCGCCGCGCGCGATTACGAAACCCGCATCCTCGCAACCGGCGAAGTGCCAACGCGCGCCGACACCTGGCACGACACCCTGAACGCACTCGTCTGGTTGCGTTTCCCGCGCTTCAAGGCCGCATTGAACGCCGCCCACGGCACCGCCCTCGCCGCCGAACCCGGCCCCCGGCGCGGCCCACGACGCGACGCGCTGACGGTGCTGGACGAATCCGGTGTATGGGTGGCAAGCGACGAGCCGGCGCTGCCCGTCCTGCTGGGCAACCACGCCTGGCAGGAACTTTTCTGGACGCGCCGCCGCGCGGTCGAACGCGACATGCGCTTTGTCGTGGTCGGGCACGCCCTGCTGGAAAAAACGCTCGCGCCCTATGCCTCGATGACGGGGAAATGCCTGTTCGTCGGCGACCTGCGCGGCGACCCGGAAACCGCCGCCTGCGCCGCGCTGGAAGCAATCTGCACGCCGCGCTCGCTCGCCCCGTTGCCGATACAGGGCATACCCGGCTGGGATGCAGGCAACGCCTGCGAGCACTACTACGCCAACAGCGAAATCTTCCGCCCGGCGCGAAGCGCCTGATCGCCAAACGCCCGGCTCAGTCGGCTTCGGTCGGCAAATCCGCGCCCGCCACCCACGCCTGCGCCGCTTCCAGATCATCGAACAGGCGAATTTCGGCCGACATGAACAGACGATTGACCCACATGCTCCACGCCACCCATTCATCGCCGGTGAGAATGGCGATGCGGCCGAAATCGTTCCGGTGCGCGCGCGAAAACTTCAGCTCCTCCCACGCCACGTCGAGGCTGTACGACAGCATGTCGCGCAGATCGAACAGCACGTTCACCTCGCCCTGGAATTCCACCCCGTAAGCCACGGCATCTTCGAACTCGCGGTAATCGTCAAGCGTGAACTGCCCCATCACCGACACCGCGATCCGCTCGCCCTGCACATCAAGACTGATCATGTTTTTCTCCGATCGGGATTCATGCCTCAACTATAGCGAATCGGCGGACGCCGGCGCGGATGCGCGCACCGCAAGCATGCCCGCCGCCGCCACCGTGGCCATGCCGGCCCAGGCCAGCGCCGGCAGACGCTCGCCGAACAACAGCACGCCATAGATCGCCGAAAACCCCACCGTGGAATACGCCAGCGCCCCCACCGTCAGCGTGCGGCCGCGATGATAGGCGCGCGTCAGCGCCAACTGCGCCAGCGTCGCCGTCACGCCAATGCCGACGAGCCACGGCCAGTCTGCCGCCTGCGGCCGGTGGAAACCCGCCACCGCCATCCACGCCGCCCCGCCCAGCGTGGACAG
>CAZOVQ010000063.1:0-9348 GCA_964583195.1 uncultured Thiobacillus sp. | reverse complement strand
CGGCGACGTCGCTGGAGTATGGGATCGGGAAATGGGTGGCGTGGTATCGGGGGTACAAGCGGCCGGGGTGATTTTCCCGCCCAATCCCCACGAACCATGAGGATAGAATCCCCGGGAAACCACGCATCAAGCGTAACCATGATTGCCTACGATTACGGAACCGTTCAGGCGAAACAGCGCTTCACATCAAAGGGCTGGTTCGTCTTCAGCAGGTGATAGCGTGCCCGCGCCGAAGGCGTCGAGATTCACTGGGGCGACGAGACCGCCCGGGGCAACGCCGATGTGGGATGCGAGGGATGCAGTCAATGCTGCGCGTCTGTTTTTTTCTTGCAGGCTGTCAGGATACGCGGCGAGTCGGGGTCTCTTCCAGTGGCGATTTTCGCCGCCCCCTGTCCTTTCTGGAGACCATCATGAACAAACGTGAATTTCTGCTGAAATCCGCCGTCGCCAGCGCCGTGGCGCTGGGTCTGTCCGCCACGCCCGCGCTCGCCGGCAAGCCGGGCATGGAAAAATGCGCCGGCATCGTCAAGGCGGGCAAGAATGATTGCGGAACATCGACGCTGTCGTGCAAGGGCACCTCGACCCAGGACAACGACAAGGAAGCCTGGATCTATGTACCCACCGGCACCTGCGAGAAGATCGTTGGCGCCCGGGTCTACAAGCCGAAAGGCTGACGCCGTGTCCGCCGCCGCGGCCCTCGCGCCGCGCGCGGGCATCGGGCTGCGCGCACCGCATTACCGGGACATGCTGGCGCGGCGGCCGGCGCTCGCGTTTCTGGAAGTCCACAGCGAAAACTATTTCGGCGCGGGCGGCCCGCCGCATTTCTACCTGGAGCGCCTGCGCCGGGACTATCCCCTGAGCCTGCACGGCGTGGGGCTGTCGCTCGGATCGGGCGACCCGCTCGACCCGGCATATCTGGCCCGTCTGCAATCCCTGATCGAGCGCTATCAGCCGGCCCGGGTGTCGGATCATTTGTGCTGGACTTCCGTGGGCGGCAGGCACGCGCACGATCTGTTGCCCCTGCCTTTCACCGCCGCCATGGCGCGCCACGTCGCGGCGCGCATCCGGCAGGTGCAGGACGCGCTCGGCTGCCGCATTCTGGTCGAAAATGCGAGCAGCTACGTGGCATTTTCCGAATCCGACATGAGCGAATGGGACTTCGTCAACGAAGTGGTGGCGGCGTCCGACTGCCTGCTGCTGCTCGACGTGAACAACGTCTACGTCAACGCGGTGAACCATGGTTTCGACGCGCACGCATATCTGGAGGCGATGCCTGCCGGGCGCGTGGCGGAAATTCATCTGGCCGGCTTCGATACCGACGAGCGGGCGGCGTGTCTCGTCGATACGCACGGCAAGCCGGTGCATGCGCCCGTGTGGGAGCTGTACCGCGACACCGTGCGCCGCTTCGGCCCACGTCCGACGCTGATCGAGTGGGACGCCGATCTCCCGCCGCTCGACACGCTGCTGGACGAAGCGGCCCGCGCAAATGCCATCCTGGAGGCGTGCGATGCGCTGGCAGCATGACTGGATGCAGGCGCTCGGGCACGCGTCCGCCGTGCCGGCGGGGCTGCGGGATGCGCGCGACGCCATGCGTTTTGGCGTCTACCGGGCAAGCTTCGAGGCGAATCTGACCCAGGCGCTGCGAGATACCTACCCGGTGACGAACCGCCTGCTGGGCGAAGCGTATTTCGCGCAGGGCGCGCGCGCCTTTCTGCGCGCGTACCCGTCGCGCTCGGGCGACATCCATGCCTTCGGCACGGAATTCGCAGCGTTTCTGGCCGCCGACGCGGCCACCGGCGCACACCCCTATCTGCCCGACGTCGCACGTCTGGAATGGCTCGCGCACCTCGCCTTCCACGCCGCCGACGCGGCAGCACTGGATATTGTGGGCCTCGCCGCCCTGCCGGCCGATGCGCAGGGCGGACTGCGGCTGCTGCCCGGCGCCGCGCTGATGCACTCCGCCTTCCCCGTGCACCGCATCTGGCAGGTCAACCAAGCGGACTGGCGCGGCGACGCCACGGTGAGTCTGGCGGCAGGCGGCGTTCGCCTGGCGGTGTACCGCGAAGGCCTCGAAATCGTCGTGCTGCCGCTGGACGCGAAAGCCTATGCGCTCGCCTGTGCCCTGCGCGAAGCAGGTTGCCTGGAGGCCGCCTGCGAGGCCGCGGCGGCGGGCGCATCGCTGGGGCCGCCGCTGCACGCGCTGATCGTTGCCGGCCTGGTGGCCGCCCCGTGATGAATACTGCGGATTTCGAGCGCCTGGTGCGCGCCTACTCGGCGGAACTCTACCGTTTTGCCTACTGGCAATGCCGCGACCGTGGGCTGGCGGAAGATCTGGTGCAGGAAACCTACACGCGCGCCTGGCGGGCCCGCGCCCAACTGCGCGAAATCGACGCGGTCAAGCCCTGGCTGTACCGCATCCTGCGCAACGAACACGCCCGCCTCCATGCACGCAAGTCCGTGCCGCTGGACGATACCGAATTTGACGAGCTGCCGATTCCGGACGGCGTCGATCTGGAACGCGACTACGCCGTGCGTGAACAGGTGGCCATGCTGTCGCCGCAGTATCGCGAACCTTTGCTGATGCAGACGCTGGGCGGGTTCAGTTGTGCCGAGATCGCGCAGACACTGGAAATCAGCGAAGAAGCCGTCATGCAGCGGCTCTCCCGCGCGCGCCTGGCGCTGCGACGTTTGTGGCTCGCCCCGGCGGCGGCCCGCGAGGAGAACGCTACATGAACTGCATGGAATTTCGCCGTGTCGCGCTGGCAAAACCCTATCACCCCGGGCAGGAGGCTCTGGCGCACGAAGCCGGCTGCGCGGCGTGTGCACGTTTCTACCGCGAACTTCGCCAGCAGGAAGAGGCCTTGTATGAAGCGATGAACATTGCCGTGCCCGAAGGGCTGGCCGAGCGCGTATTCCTGGCTTCGCGCGGCAACTGGCGCGGCAGGCTCGCGCGCTTCGCCCTGCCCGCACTGGCCGCAGGACTGATGGCGGCGGCAGTGCTCGGGATGGCATGGATGCGGCAGCCCGAGCCGCTGGAACCGGAAATACTCGCCGCGGGCATCGCCGTGCACGTCGCCGGCGAACGCAAGGCGCTGGAAGCGCAGCAAATCGTGCCGGCGGCCAATCTGAGCGCGGCAGTGCGACGAAGCGGCGGAGAAATGCGGCAGGCGCCCGGCCGCGCGACCTATGCCGACCATTGCCGTCTGCCGGGTGGCGGCGTGGGCGAACACCTGGTATTCGATACACCCGCCGGAAAACTCACGCTCATCCTCATGCCGGACAAGCCGATCACGCATCCGGTGCGCGTCGAGCGGGACGGCCTGGCGGTCAGCCTGCTGGCCGCAGGCCGCGGCAGCCTCGCGCTGGTGAGCGATGACCGCGACCGCATCGGCGAAGCCGAAGCCTGGGCGAAAACGCATCTGCGCTGGCCGCAGAACGGGGCGTGAAAAGCTTCCCGCCACACCGGATTCGTTTACCATCCGCCCGTGAAACCTTTTGCCGCCCTTTGATTTCCGCCCCGGACGCCGCCATGATTTTCGCAAAAAGTCCCCTGCTCGCCTTACTTGCCCTGCTGTGCCTGGCCATGCCCGTCCGCGCCGAGCCTGACCTGTCGGCGCCGGAGGCGCTGGCCGCCGCGCGTGCCGGAAAACTGCGCCTGATCGACATACGCACCCCGCGCGAATGGCGCGAAACGGGCGTGGCGCCGGGCGCGGGACGGGTCGATTTCTACCGTGGGCCGTCCTACTTCGGTGACGCGATCCTGCGCGAAGTCGGCGGCGACCGCAACGCGCCACTCGCGCTGATCTGCCGCACCGGCAATCGCACCACGCGCGCCCAGCGCTATCTCCAGGGGCTGGGATTCACCCGGGTCTACAACGTCAAGGAAGGCATGAAGGGCAGCGACGCCGGGCCGGGCTGGCTCAAGCGCGGGCTGCCGGTCGAACCCTGCCCGAGGTGCTGAAGACGCGCGCCGGCGCCCTCAGCCGTTGAGTTTTGCGAGCAGCGCCGCCGTCTTCTCCGGATCGGTATTCTTCATCAGCCGCTGGGCGGCAGCAGTGACACCGTTCACGCTGGATTTGAGCACCTGCTGCTTTACCTGCAGCAGGCTGGCGGGATGCATCGAAAACGAGCGCAAGCCCAGCCCGAGCAAGAGACGCGTCAGCAATGGATCGCCCGCCATTTCGCCGCACACCGATACCGGTTTGCCGGCCTTGGCGCCCGCGCGCAGCGTATGCTGGATCAGACCGAGCACGGCCGGGTGCAGCGGATCGTACAGATGCGCGACGCTGTCGTCGGCGCGGTCGATCGCGAGCGTGTACTGGATCAGGTCGTTGGTGCCGATGGACAGGAAATCGAGTCTTTCTGCGAAATAACCGGCGGACAACGCCGCGGCGGGCACTTCTATCATGCCGCCGACGGCGATGGCGGGGTCGAATTTCAGACCGTCCCGGCCGAGCGACGCCTTGGCTTCTTCGATCCGTTGCAGGGTCTGTTCCAGCTCGGCGAAGCTGGCGAGCATGGGGATGAGGATGCGCACCGTCCCGTGCGCGGAGGCGCGTAGGATGGCGCGCAACTGGGTGCGGAACAGGCCGGGTTCGGCCAGGCACAGGCGGATCGCACGCAGGCCCAGCGCCGGATTGTCGGCGACGGTGTGGCCCCAGGGCGCCTGTTTGTCGGCGCCGAGGTCGAGCGTGCGCAGCGTGACCGGCTTGCCGTCCAGCGCTTCGACCACCGCGCGGTAAGCGAGGTACTGCTCGTCCTCGTCGGGCAAGTCGTCGCGGTTAAGAAACAGGAACTCGCTGCGGAACAGCCCGATGCCATGCGCACCGGCCGCCCTCACCGCTTCCACGTCGTCCAGCAGTTCGATGTTCGCCGTCAGTTCCACCGGTGTGCCGTCGAGCGTGGCGGATTTGCTGTTCTTCAGGCGTTTGAGCTTGTCGGTGTCGATGCGCCACTGGTTCTGCCGCAGCCGGTATTCGGCGAGCACCGATTCGTCCGGGTTGACGATCACCACGCCGTCGCGGCCGTCGACGATCAGAAGATCGTGGTCGCGGATGAGGCCGCGCGCATTGTGCAGCGCCATTACCGACGGCATCGCCATGCTGCGCGCGAGGATCGCGGTATGCGAAGTGGTGCCGCCGAGATCGGTGATGAAGGCGGCGAAATGTACGTTCTTGAAGACGACCATGTCGGCCGGCGTCAGTTCGTGCGCGACCAGGATGCGCTCGCTGTCGAAGTCGACGTCGAGCGGAAGATGGCTCGGATGTCCCATGAGTGCCTTCAGTACGCGCTGCACCACCTGAACCACGTCTTCCTGGCGGCTTCTGAGGTAGGGGTCGTCGATTTCCTCGAAGCGGGCGACCAGCGCCTCCATCTGCTGCGCCAGCGCCCATTCGGCATTGCACTGCGTTTCACGGATGAGACGCTTGGGCGCCTCGGCGATCATCGAGTCGCCAAGGAACATGAGATGCATGTCGAGAAAGGCCGACAGTTCGGCAGGCGCGTGCGCCGGGATATGGTCGCGCAGGGTTTCCAGTTCGGCCCGGGTGGCGAGTATGGCCTCGTCGAAACGCGCCAGTTCGTCCTTCAGATAGCTTTTGTCGAGCATGTATTGCGGCACTTCGACGCGCGCATGCGACGCGAGGTGTGCAAAACCGATGGCGATGCCGCCCGAAACGCCGACGCCATGCAGGCTGAAGCTCATGTCAGCGCCTCGCCAAAGCCGCTTTCGACCAGTCCGGCCAGGGCTTCGAGCGCGGCGGCCTCGTCCTCGCCCTCGGTTTCGATGGTCACGGTGCTGCCGCGGGCGGCGGCCAGCATCATCACGCCCATGATGCTCTTGGCGTTGACGCGGCGGCCGTTCTTCGTCAGATGAACGCTGCACGCAAACCCGGAAGCCAACTGCGTCAGCCGGGCCGACGGCCGCGCATGCAGGCCAAGCTTGTTGACGATTTCAACGTCCCGTTGCCGCATCGCACATGCTCTCCGTAATATGTTCGATGCTGTCGCGCCCGCCTTCGACGATGCGCTCGACGAGCTGCGGCAGCGCCAGCGTATCCCGGTAGTTCAGCGCTTTCAGCAGCATCGGCAGGTTGACCCCGCTGACACCTTCGATGCGCGCCGGATGCAGCAGGCGGCACAGGGTGTTGCTGGGCGTGGCGCCGTACATGTCGGTCAGCACCAGGATGCCTTCACCGGGGCTGTCGTTGCAGGTGGACAGTTCGTCCAGGCGTGCAAGCATGGCCTTTTGCCGCTCGTCCGGGTCGGCGTGGCCGGTGAAGTCCAGGGTGGCGAGCGCGCGCGGGCGGCTGCCCAGCACGTGCACCGCGCATTCGACCAGGCTGTCAGCGAGCGAGCCGTGGGCGACGATAAGTATGCCGATCATGGCGTCATCGAGTTTCCGGAAAGGGTTTCATTGTATAAGCCGTTCGCGCATCGCGGGCGAGACGTGGAGGCCGCCTGCGGCATCCACGGCGAGATAGCGCGCGATGCCGAGCCGATGGGCGTGGTATTCGAGACGCGCCGCGCCGTCGATGAACAGCGGTTTGGACAGGGCGTCCGACAGGGTGCCCGCGTGCGGACCCGAGATCAGCAGGGTCACGGCCCGCATGCCGGCAGCGGGCTTGCCCGAGCGCGGATCGATGAGATGGCTGTAGCGGTGTCCGTCGGCCTCGAAGTAGCGCTGGTAGTCGCCCGAGGTGCCGACGGCTTCGCCGTCGGCCAGTTCCAGCGTCGCCAGCACACCGGTCTCGCGCGGATGCTGGATGCCGACGCGCCAGGGCCGGGCGCCGGCGCGGCCGAGCGCGATGACGTTGCCGCCGATGTTGATCAGCGCATCGTGGATGCCATGCCGTTTCATGATGGCGACGGCCTCGTCGAGCGCCGCCCCCTTGGCATAACCGCCCAGATCGATCTGCACCGCGCGGTTCACGCTCGACACCGTGTTGCCTTCGATGACGAGGTCGGCCATGCGCGGACGCGCCGCGACCCAGCTCGACACGTCGCACGCGTCCGGCACGCGTCCGGACGGCGTGTCGGCCTGAAACCCCCAGAGCGCGATGAGGCCGCCGATGGCCGGCTCGAACAGCCCGTTCGTGCGCCGCGACAGCGCCCGTGCGTCGCGCAGCATGGCCGCGAGTCCAGGCGTGACCGTCATGGCCTCGCCCGCCGCCAGCGCCGCGTTGAGGCGCGACAGTTCGCTCGGCTGCCAGGCGTGCAATTGCCGGTGCAAGGCGTCGAAACGTGCCAGCACGGCGGCAATGGCGGCCTCGGCCTGCGCCGGCGCCGCATCGGCGACGCTCACTTCGACCAGGGTGCCGAAGACGTAGGCCTGCCGTTTCTCGATTGCGGGTTCGCGCGCGCAGCCGGCGAGCAACACCACGCAGCACAGCACCCAGAAGCGCCGCATCAGCCGCGCTCCAGCGCTTCGACGAAGTGCGCCGCCACGTCGAAACCGGTTTGCGCCGCGATTTCCTGGAAACCCGTCGGGCTGGTGACGTTGATTTCCGTCAGGCAGTCGCCGATCACGTCGAGACCGACGAGGAATAGGCCCCGCTCGCGCGCCCAGGGCGCGATCGCTGCGGCGATTTCGCGGTCGCGCACGGCGAGCGGCTGCGCGCGCGCAGTGCCGCCGGCGGCGAGATTGCCGCGCGTTTCCCCCGGTTGGGGAATGCGCGCCAGCGCCCAGGGCACGACTTCGCCGTCGATGAGGAGAATGCGCTTGTCGCCCTCGACAATTTCGGGTAGGTAGCGCTGCGCCATGACGGGGCGCCGCCCGCGCTGCGTGATCGTTTCGAGGATGGCATTGCGGTTGGGATCGTGCACGGCAAGGTGGAATACGCCCGCACCGCCCATTTCGGTCAGCGGCTTGACGATGATGTCGCGGTGTTCGAGCAGGAAGGCCTCGATTTCCACACGGGATGCCGCCACCAGCGTAGGCGCGATGAACTGAGGGAAGTCCAGGATGGCGAGTTTTTCGTTGCAGTCGCGCAGGCTCACGGGCCGGTTGAGGACGCGCGCGCCGTTGCCTTCGGCGATGCCGAGCAGGTGCGTGGCGAGCAGGTAGTCGATATCGACCGGCGGGTCGGTGCGCATGACGACGGCGTCGAAATCGGCGAGCGTCCATTCGCGCCTGCCGTGAACCCGGTACCAGGCCGGCTCCGGAAACACCTCGATCACTTCGCAATCCGCGCAGGCCCGACCGCCACGGATGCTCAGATCGGCCGCCACGCAGGTGTGGACGGCGTGGCCGCGCGCCTGCGCGGCGCGCATCATGGCAACGCTCGAGTCCTTTTGCGGCTTGAGCGAAGCGAGCGGATCGACGACGAACAGCAGTTTCATGCGACGGCGGCCGCTTCGGTTACGCTCGGCACCTCGTCGAGTTCGATGCTCGCCGCCAGCATCGCCAGGCGTGCGATCACGCCATAAGCGTAGAACCGGTTGGGGGCGGCGTCGGGATTGGCGCCGCGGTCCGGAGTGAAGCATGCGGTGTCGAACGCCAGCGGCACGAAATGCATGCCCGGGCTGTTGAGGTTCTCGTCGGCACCGCGCCCCGTATGGACGCGGTAGAAGCCGCCGACGACGAAGTTGTCGATCATGTAGACGACCGGTTCGGCGACCGCCTCGTTGATGTTTTCGAAGGTGTATACGCCTTCCTGGATCAGCACTTCGCTAAATGCGAGCCCTTCCTTGCCGACCGCCATCTTGTTGCGCTGTCGCCGGTTGAGCTCGCGCACGTCGTCGGGCGATTTCACCGTCATGATGCCCATGCCATAGGTACCGGCGTCGGCCTTGACGATGACGAAAGGCGTCTGGTCGATGCCGTATTCCTGGTATTTGGCACGGATGCGCGCGAGCAGCGCGCCAACCTTGTCGGCCAGGCAATCCTCGCCCTGCCGCGCCTGGAAGTCGATTTCTCCGCAACGTTCGAACAGCGGGTCGATCAGCCAGGGGTCGATGCCGACGAGGCGCGCGAATTCGTCGGCGAGATCGCGGTAGGCCGCGAAATGGCGCGATTTGCGGCGCGTCGCCCAGCCCGCGCGCAGGGGCGGCATGATGTTCTGCTCGAGGTCTTGCAGTATGCCGGGCACGCCAGCGGACAGGTCGTTGTTGAGCAGCACCGCGCAGGGGTCGAAATCGGCCAGCCCGACGCGATTGCCGCGGCGGATCAGCGGTTCCAGCGTGAGACGGCCGCCCGCCGGAAGTTCCAGCGTGGTCGGCTGGGTGATCTCGGGAATCAGCGTGCCGATGCGCACGACAAGACCGGTCTGGCGCAGGATGTGGGCGAGCACCGCCACGTTCTGCAGATAGAAGGTGTTGCGCGTGTGGTTCTCGGGGATGAGCAGCAGG
>CAZOVQ010000062.1:0-9485 GCA_964583195.1 uncultured Thiobacillus sp. | reverse complement strand
AAAACCCGCTGGCGAAGGAAATCCTCGCCGGGCATTTCGCGCCCAAGGACACGATACGGGTGGATGCGAAAGACGGGGGATTCCGGTTCGAGAAAGGCTGAACCGACTCGGAGCGGAGGCCGCCCCACCGCTTTATTCCGTTTGCCGCAGCAGCGCTTGGAAGGCGGTTTCGAACAGCTCGACGCCCTGCTCCTGCAGGCCGAGGCCGATCAGTTCCATATCGATGCCAAGGTGAGCGAGGTCGTCGAACTGCGCGCGCGCTTCGTCGACGCCTTCGCTCACGCGCACGGCGGGGTCGCCGTGGTCGGCGAGCGCGGCAAGCGTTTTGTCGGGCAGGGTGTTGATGGTTTCGGGGCCGATCAGCGGTTCCACGTAGAGCAGGTCGCGATAGGCAGGGTTTTTGACGCCGGTGCTTGCCCACAGCAAGGTCTGCGGCGAGGCGCCCTGGCGCGCCAGCTCGGCGAAGGCATCGCCGCGAAAGAGGGAGAGATGGTAACGGTAGGCGAGGCGCGCCATGGCGACGGCTGCCTTGCCTCGCAGGGCAAGCGCCTCCTGTGTGCCGATGGCTTCGAGCGCCGCGTCGACCCGGGTGTCGACACGCGAGAGGAAAAGGCTTGCGACCGCGCGGCTTCGGCGCAGGTCGCCGCCGCCCGAGGCGCGCGCCGACAGGCCGCGCAGCCAGGCGTCGAACACCGCCCGCGTCTGACCCAATGAAAACAGCAGGGTGACGTTCACATTGACGCCCAGCGTGGTGAGCGCCTCGAAAGCCTGCACCCCTTCCGGCGTGCCCGGAATCTTCACCAGCAGGTTGCGCCGGGCGACGGCCGCCGCCAGCCGTTGCGCCTCCTTCACGGTGTTGCCTGCGTCATATGCCCATTTCGGTGCGACTTCCAGGCTGACGTAACCGTCCCGTCCACCGGTGGCCTCGTAAACCGGATCGAGCAGATCGCACGCCGCCTGGATGTCCGGGATGGCAAGCGCTTCGTAGCGGCGCTCGAGGTCGGGTTCCGAAGCACGCAGGCGCGCCAGATCGTCGGCATACCAGGGGCTGGTCGCGAGCGCGTTCTGGAAGATCGACGGATTGGAGGTCACGCCGGTGACGGCGTTTTCCTTGAGGTGACGGGCGAGGTCCCCGTTGTGGATCAAACTGCGCGACAGATTGTCGAGCCAGAGACTCTGGCCGAGTGCGGCGACGCGTTGTGGAATGTTCATGCTGAAACCTCCTGGAGCAGTGACGAGTACCCTGTGAGCCAGCCGCGCGTGAAACGTTCGCGTCTCGTCGGGGAATTCTAGCGTTTCCGCCGTGCCGGGCGTGCGTGCGGAATCCCCTACAATGTGCCGATTCCCTTTGATTCTGTCCGTCTTGTCCTTCCGCCTTGCCTTGTCGTCGCTGTGTGCTGCCTTGTGTTACGGCGCGAATGCGCATGCGTTCTCGCTGGAAATCGACGCACCGGGCAGGCTGAAACCGCTGCTCGAGACGCATCTCGAAGCGGCTCGCGCAGCGCGGCTGGGGGAGACGCCGGACGCGGAGGAAATTGCGCGCCTGCAGCGGCAGAGCGACGAGACGGCGCGCGGATTGCTGGCGACGGAGGGGTATTTCTCGCCGCGCATCGCGAGCACGCTGGCCGGTGATACCTTGCGCTATGAGGTGACGCCGGGGCCGCGCACGCAGGTGCGCACGGTGCAGGTGCGTTTCGCGGGCGCGCTGCAAAACGATGCGAAAGGCGGCCCACTGCGCGGGCGCATCGAACGCGGGTTTGCGCTGAAGCCAGGCATGCCTTTCCGCCAGGCGGATTGGGAGGCGGCAAAGGCGGGGGCGCTGGTGCCGCTGCTGGCGGGCAAGTATCTGGCGGCGCGCATCGCGGCGAGCGCGGCGCGCATCGATCCGGCGACGCAGTCGGCCGAGCTGTCGCTGACCGTGGACAGCGGCCCGGCCTTTTTCTATGGCCAGGTGGAGATTGCGGGGGCGCAGCGCTATCCGGTGTCGATCGCGCGCGATCTCAGTCCGGCGCGCCCCGGCAGGCCGGTGAACCGCCAGGATCTGCTCGATTACCAGGCGGCGCTCGAGGCCAGCGGTTATTACAGCCAGGCGGTGGTGCGCGTGGAACCTGACCCGGCAGACGCGGCGGCGGCGCCGATCCGGGTGGAAGTGAGCGAACGGCCGGAAAAGCGCGTGAGCCTGGGGGTGGGGTTCAGCACCGACACCGGCGCGCGGGTGCAGGCCGGCTGGCTGACGCGCGATTTCGCCGCGCGCGGGCTCACGCTCGATCTCGACGGCCGGCTGGAAACCCGGTCGCAGAGCGTGGCCGCCGGGGTGGGCTGGCCGCGCAACGCGGCGGGTTACGATTATCGGCTGGGCTCGCGTTTCCGGCGCGAGGATGTCGAGGATCAGGAAACGCGCTCGACGCTGCTCTCGGCCAGTCAGGGCATGAAACGCGGGCAGACCGACGCCGCGCTGGTGCTGCAGTACCAGACCGAAACGCAGCAGGTGGGCGGCACGCCCGATGTACGGAATCAGGCACTGACCGTGAACTACGTCTGGACACGGCGTGCCGTCGGTCGCGCCGCCTACCCGCTGAGCGGCCATGTACTGAGCGTGCAGCTCGGCGGCGCCGCCGAGGCCCTGTTGTCGGACACCGGTTTTTTGCGCACGTATGCGCGCCACACGCAGTACCTGCGCCTGGGGCGCAGCAGCCGGCTGCTGCTGCGCGCCGAAGGCGGCGCGACGCTGGCCGATACGCGCGACGGCATTCCCACCGATTTTCTTTTCCGCGCCGGCGGCGACAATTCGGTGCGCGGCTACGACTATCAGAGCCTGGGACGCACGCTCGACGGCGGCGTCGCCTCGGTGCGCTACCTCGCCACCGGCAGCGTCGAAGTCGACCATTTCTTCGGCGGCGACGGCCCACTGCGCGACTGGGGCGTCGCCGTGTTCGTCGACGCGGGTGACGCGGCAGATGCGCCAGCGCGCCTCGACCCGGTGTTCGGCTACGGCGTGGGCGCGCGCTACCGTTCGCCGCTGGGGCCGGTGAATCTCGATCTCGCCTACGGCGAGGCCACCGACGAATTGCGTCTGCATTTTTCGCTCGGGGTGACGTTTTGAAACGGGCGTGGCGGATCGGGCTGACGGTGGCGCTGCTGTGCGCCGGCCTTGCTGCGGCAACGGGCTTTCTCGTCGCGACCACGCCCGGGCTTGCCGCACTCGCGGCCGCCGCGTCCGCACTGTCGGGCGGGCGGCTCGTGTTCGCAGGCGTCGAAGGCACGCTGGCCGGGTCTTTCGGGATCGGCCGCGTGCGCGTCGAACTCGACACGCAGCGGATCGAACTCGAAGACCTGCATCTGGCCTGGCGGCCGCGCGCCCTCTTCGATGGCGTGCTCGACCTCGAACGCATCGAAGTGCGCGTGCTCAGGGTGCGGACGACGCGCCCGGACGATACCCCCGTCGCGGAACCGGCCAGCCTGCGTCTGCCGTTCGACGTGCGCGTCGAGCGGATCGAACTCGCGCGCTTCGAGCATACCGGGGCCGACGGCGCCGGGTTCCGGCTCGACGCACTCGCCGGACGGCTGGACGGGCGCGGCGCGCGCTGGCGGCTGGCTGGCTTGCGTGCGAACACGCCGTGGGGCGCGGCGCGCGGCACCCTCGAACTCGGCAAGGACGCGCCCTTCGCGCTGGCGGCGCGCCTCGACGCGACGCTTGCCGCACCGCAGGCGCTGCGTGCGCAAGCCACGCTTGCCGGCACACTCGCCGCGCCACGGTTCGCGGTGCAGGCGGGCGAGGCCACGATGCGTCTGCACCTGGCCGGCGAGGTGGCGCCCTTTGCAAAAGTCAGGCTGGTGCATCTGCTGGTGGTGGGTGAAGGCATCGATCCGCGGCGTTTCGCGGCGACGGCGCCGGCCGCCGAGCTGGCGTTTTCCGGCGTCTTCGAAGGGCGGCCGGGCGAGCGCGTGTTCGGCAGCTTCAGTTTGCATAACCGCCGGCCGGGCCGCCTCGACGAGGCACGTCTGCCGCTGACGCAACTGACCGGCGCGCTGCTGGGCAACGCCAGCGAAGCAAACTTCAGCGATCTCGCCGTCGATCTGGGCCGGGTCGGCACACTTACCGGAACCGGCGCCTGGCGCGCCGGCCGCTTCGAACTGGCGTTCGACGGAGACCGCCTCGATCTCGCGGGGCTGCACCGCGATCTGGCCGCCACCCGGCTCGGCGCGCATCTCGAACTGGCTGGCGATGGCGCACGGCAGACGCTTGCCGGCACGCTGCGCGAAAGCTGGGGGCAGGGGCGATTCGCGCTGTTTCACGCCGACCGGGTGCTGGCGCTGACCGCAGCCGATTTTTCCGGTGCCGCCGGCCGGCTCGTCGCGCACGGCGCGATGCGGCTCGACGCCGGACAGAGCTTTGCGGTGAACTTCGAGGCGAAGCGCATCGACCCCGCCCGCTTCGGCCGCTTTCCGCGCGGCCGGCTCGATGCGCGCGGCGAAGCGCGTGGCGCGTTCGCCCCGACGCCCATGCTCGATCTGCAACTCGATCTGCCGCCGGGCGAACTCGAAGGCCGGGCGGTGCGCGGTGTGGCGCGCTTGCGCTACGCCGACGCGCACCTGGCCGACAGCCGGATCGACCTCGATCTGGCCGGCAACCGCGTCAGCGTCGAAGGTGCCTGGGGGCGTGCCGGCGACCGCCTCGTCTGGGATATCGACGCGCCGCAACTGGCCCGCCTGCAAGGCGGCTTCGCCGGCAGTCTGACGAGCCGGGGCACGCTGTCCGACGCCCCGGCCGCGCCTGCTCTCGAACTGCGCGCCGAAGCCGCGCAATTGCGGCTGCCGGGCGGCGTTTCCGTCGCCGCGCTCGATGCGCACGCGAAACTCGTCGCCACGGCAGACGGCGCGTTCGAAGGCCGGATCGAAGCGCGCGGCCTGGATGCCGGCGGATGGCGTGCGGAAACGGCGCGTGCCCGGCTGGCCGGCCGACGCGACGCACACACGCTGTCACTGGATGCGCGCCTGCCGGGCGGTGAGGCGAGTGCCGCGTTCGCCGGCGGGCTCGACGCGACGCAGACCTGGCACGGACAGTTGCGCGCGGCGGAAGCTTCTGGCGCCTGGCCGCTGCGGCTGATCGCGCCCGCGACGTTGGCGCTGTCGCGCACGCGCCAGCAGGCAAACGATCTTGCCTTCGTCCTGGCCGGCGGCCGCGTCGAGGTGGAGACGCTGCGCCGCGATGGCCACGGCCTTGTCACCCGCGGCCGTTTCGGGGCGCTGCCGGTCGCGCCCGTCCTCGACCGTTTCGCGCCGTCGCTTCCCGTGCGCACCGATCTGCGACTGAACGGCCGCTGGGCGCTGGCGCTGGGGGAAAAGCTCGAAGGTGAGGCGCAGATCGAGCGTGCGAGCGGCGATGTACGGCTCTCCGAGCCGGCGCAGGCACTGGACCTGACGCGGCTCGACGCACAGTTGACGCTGGCTGCGAACACGGCGCAGATCGTCGCTGGGTTCGATACGCGCGACGGCGGCCGGGGCACGTTCGACGCACAGGCGCCGCTCGCCGTCGAAGCCGGCGTGCTGGGAATCGATCGCGCCGCACCGCTGGCGTGGCGCGCGCGCCTCGAACTTCCCGATCTGCGGCGGGCGCGCCCCTTCCTGCCGCTGGGAATGCGTCTCGATGCGCGGCTTGCCGCCCGTCTCGAAGGCAGCGGCAGTCTGGCCGCTCCGAAGATCGCGGGCGAAGCGCGCGCCGAAAACATTCGCTTTGCCCTGCCCGAGGAGGGCATTTCGGTCGAGTCGGGCACGCTCGATTTCGTGCTGGACGGCGATCGTGTGCGTGTGCGGCAGGGCGAACTGAAAGGCCGCAGCGGCCGCATCCTGGTGCGCGGCGAGGCTGAACTGGCGAATCCGCGCGCAGGCCTGGCGCTGGATTTTGAAAAGTTCGACCTGCTGCATCGCAGCGACCGCCGTCTCGTCGTTTCCGGCGACGCGCGGCTCACACTCGTCGAGAAAAGCCTGAAGCTGGACGGCCGCTTCGTCGCCGACCGCGCGCGTCTGGAAATGCCGGCGGCGAGCCGGCCCGAACTGTCGCCGGACGTGCTCGTCGCCGGCGCGCCGCGGCGCGACACTCCCGCAACGGCGCGTTATCCGCTGGCGCTCGACCTCGCACTCGACCTGGGCGACGATTTCCTGTTCCAAGGCGCCGGTCTGGACGCGAAACTCGGCGGCCGGCTGCGCGTGGTCGACTCGGGCGACGGCCTGCGCGGCGAAGGCACGATCCGGGTGACGAAAGGCCGCTACGCTGCCTACACGCAGACGCTCGACATCGAGCGAGGCATCCTGCGCTTCGCCGGCCCGCTCGGCGACCCCGGACTCGATATTCTCGCCGTGCGCAAGACGCCGACGGTGACGGCTGGCGTGCAGGTGCGCGGCAGCGCGCAGCGCCCCGCGGTGACGCTATATTCCGACCCGGCGATGGCGGATACCGAAAAACTTGCCTGGCTGGTGCTCGGTCACGGCCTCGATTCCGCCGGTCAGCAGGAATTCGTGCTGATGCAGGTGGCCGCCGGGGCGCTGCTCGGCCAGGCCGAATCGCTGAACTTCCAGGCGCGGCTCGCCGACACGCTGGGCATCGACAGTCTCGACGTGCGTGCCGGCGAGGGCGAGACGCTCGGCACCGCCATCGTCAGCGTCGGCAAGCGACTGTCCTCGCGCGCCACGATTTCCTACGAACGCAGCGTCGACGGGCTGAACCAGGCGGTGAAGGCGCTCTACCAGCTCACTCCGCGCGTGCGGCTGGAGGCGCAGAGCAGCGAACTGCGCAACAGCTTCGACGCGGTCTATACGCTGGAATACGACTGATGCCGCCATGTCCCGGTGTTAGAATCGGCCGCATGTTTTTCCCCTGCGTGTTTCCGCTGTCCATGCCGCATGCGCGGCCCCGGGGTCGTCGCTGATGCGCATTCTGCTCTCCAACGACGACGGTTATTTCGCGCCCGGGCTTGCGGCGCTTGCCGAAGCGCTCGCGCCGCTCGCCGAAGTTTCGGTGGTGGCGCCGGAACGCGACCGCAGCGGCGCTTCCAATTCGCTCACGCTCGACCGGCCGTTGATCCTGCGCCGGGCATCCTCGGGTTTTCACTACGTCAACGGCACCCCGACCGACTGTGTGCATCTGGCGGTCACCGGCATGCTGGATTACCTGCCGGACATGGTGATTTCCGGCATCAACCACGGCGCGAACATGGGCGATGACACCATCTATTCGGGCACCGTCGCCGCTGCCACCGAAGGCTATCTGCTCGGCATTCCCTCGATCGCCGTTTCGCTCGCCAGCCACAACGCGCGGCACTTCGACAGCGCCGCGCGGCTGGTCGCGGAACTGGCGCAGCGCATCCGCTCGAATCCGCCCGTCGGTCCGATGCTGCTCAACGTCAATGTGCCGGACCTGCCGGCGGACGAGATCGACGGCTTCGAAGTGACGCGCCTGGGCCGCCGCCACAAGGCCGAGGCCGTGGTGAAGACGGTCAACCCGCGCGGCCAGACCGTGTACTGGGTGGGTGCCGCCGGCGCCGCGCAGGATGCGGGCGAGGGTACCGACTTCTTCGCCGTTGCCCGCGGCCGCGTGTCGATCACGCCGCTGCAGATGGATCTCACCCGCTACGGCCAGATGCAGGACATCGAATCATGGCTGAAACGCTGAATCCCCGCGCCGGCATCGGCATGACCTCGGCGCGCACGCGCGGCCGCATGGTGGAGCGCCTGCGCGAGCAGGGCATCCGCGACGAAACCGTGCTTGCCGCGATGGGCGTGGTGCCGCGCCATCTTTTCGTCGACCAGGCGCTCGAATCGCGCGCCTACGAGGACACCGCGCTGCCCATCGGTTTCGGCCAGACCATTTCCAGTCCCTATATCGTCGCGCGCATGGCCGAACTCGCGCGCCACGGAGAAATCGGCCAGGGCCGCATGCTGGGCCGCGTGCTGGAAATCGGGCTGGGATGCGGGTATCAGGCGAACGTGCTGGCGAAGCTCGCGCGCGAGGTCGTGTCGATGGAGCGCATCGCCGCCCTGGTCGGCAAAACGCGGGTACGGCTGCGCACACTGCGCGTCGCCAACGTCAAGCCCAAGCACGGCGACGGGCTGCACGGCGCGAAGGATTTTGCACCCTTCGACGCCATCGTCATCGCCGCCGCCTTTCCCGATCTGCCGCACGAACTTTTGCTGCAGCTCGCCGACGGTGGCCGGCTGGTGATGCCGCGCGGTGCGGCGGCGCAGATGCTGTGCGTGGTCGAACGCCAGGGCGATGCTTTCGTCGAACGCCAGCTCGAAGCCGTTAAATTCGTGCCGCTGCTGCCGGGGGTGGCGTGAAATCCGTCGCCGTCGCACTGGCCGCCCTGATTGCCGGCTGCACCGCGCCCGGCCCCGCGCCGGTGAAGGGGGTGCCCTCGCCGCGGCAGGCGCCGCCGAAAATCCTGACCGGCGAGACTGCGCGTCCCGCCACGCCGCGCATTGCACCATCCGACAACGGCTTTCACACCGTGGCGCGCGGCGAAACCCTGTACGCCATCGCCTTCGCCAACAACCTCGATCACCGCGACCTGGCCGCATGGAACCAGATCGAATCGCCCGACCGCATCCTCGCCGGACAAACCCTGCGCCTGACCCCGCCTCCCGGCGCGGTGGAGACGCAGCCGCTGGTCGAACCGCCGGCGCCGGGCGGGCGGCCGCTCGCCGAGCCGCCGCTGCTGCGCAGCCCACAGGGCGTGCTGCTGGCCTACAGCGAAGCCGCCTGGGCGCAGGCGACGCAGACGGAGCAGCCGCCCGCGCCGCCGGCCGTCGAAGCGAAACCGTCCGCCCCCGCCGTTGTGCCCGCCTCGCCACAACCGGCGCCGCAATCGACGGCGCAGCCCGCGGACAGCGTCGAATCCTGGCTATGGCCGGCCGAGGGTATGCTTACCGGCCGTTTTGGCGCATCCGGCGGCAAGGGCATCGACATCGTCGGTGCGCGCAACGCGCCGGTGAAGGCCGTGGCGCCGGGTAAAGTGGTGTACAGCGGCAGCGGCCTGCGCGGTTACGGCCGGCTGCTCATCATCAAGCACGCCGGCGAATTTCTCAGCGCCTACGCGCACAACGAAATCCTGCTGGTGAAAGAAGGCGAGCGGGTCGCCGCAGGCCAACGCATCGCCCTTATGGGCGACAGCGACGCGGAACGGGTGAAACTGCATTTCGAGATTCGCCGCTATGGCAAGCCGCTCGATCCCCTCAACTATCTGCCGGAGCGATCATGAGCCGGGAACGCGACGACGAAGAAGAAGACGTTTTTTCCGGGGCGGCGGCGCCCGAAGCGAACGAACCGCCGGCGCGCGACAGTGTGGACGACCTGGCTTCGGCCATCCTCGGCGAAACACAGGTCGACGTGACCCAGCTTTATCTCAACGAGATCGGCCAGGCACCGTTGCTCAACGCCGAAGAGGAAGCCGCACTCGCCCGGCGCGTGGTGCAGGGCGATTTCGAAGCGC
>CAZOVQ010000061.1:0-9846 GCA_964583195.1 uncultured Thiobacillus sp. | reverse complement strand
CCCAGATTCGCCCCGGACAACTCGACCGACTTCGCATTGCGCACGACATCGGCACGGTGCCGCTGCTGATCTACGTCGCCCGGCACGACCTGCCCCCAGCCACCCGCACCCAGCTCAAAGCTGCCCTGCTCAAGTTTCCCGTGCCTGCGCCGCTGCGTATGGTGGCCTCCGACGAAAGAAAACTGGCCGCGATGGACCGTTACCTGCCTGCCACCCGCCTGCTGCTGACCGAACGCGAGGAAAGCGCCCATGTTCGATAAAGTGCTCCGTTTCCTGCTCCCTGCCTGCCTGCTGCTGGCTGCGTCGTTCGCGCGCGCCGAACTGCCGCCCCTGTCGTTTGGCGTCTTCCCCAACCTGTCTGCGCGTCAGGTGGTGGAAATTTATCGCCCGCTTGCCGAAGCGCTGGAAAAAAGCCTGAACCGCGAAGTGGTGGTCTACAGCGCGCGCGACTTCCGCACTTTTGCCCAGCGCACCGCCAAGGGCGAATACGATATTCTCCTTACCGCGCCCCACCTGGCCTGGCTGGCCCGCCAGGACGCCGGTTACCGACCCCTGCTCAAATACGCCGTCCCCACCCACGGCCTCCTGGTCGTGCACAAGGATTCCCCCCTGCTGACGCCCGAAGCCCTGCGCGGCAAAACCATGGCGCGCGCCGACGCGCTGGCCGTCACGGTGCTGGCTGTCCAGGCCGAACTGGCCGCACGCGGCCTGCGTGCCGGCGTCGACTACCAAGTGCGCGACGCCGGCACGCATAACAACGCCGTCATGCAGGTGATCAACCAGCGCGTCGACGCCGCTGCGCTGGGGATGCATCCCTACCGGCTATTGGCGCCCGATCTGCGCGCGCAATTGCGCGTGCTGCTCGAAACCCCGCCGGTATCCAGCCTGATGACACTCACTCACCCGCGCCTGCGCGACAGCGAGGCCCAGGCGATCCGCCGCGCCCTGCTGGCGTTTGCCGCGAGCACGACCGGAAAAACCTTCATGGAGCGTGGCGGCTACGGTGGCTACGCGCCGGTCGACGGCCAGGAACTGCGCGCCTTCCGGCCCTACGCCCTGGAAGTGCAGGAACGCCTGCGGAGCGCGCCTTGAACGCATGGTGGGGCGCGCTTTCGCTGCGCTATAAACTCACACTGGCGGCGCTCGCGGTCGAGGCGATCATGTTTGCCTTCCTCATCTGGAACGGCATGCGGGTCGGCCACGATGCGCTCCAGCAGCAGGCCGAGCAGCGCCTCACGGAAATGGCGGGCACGCTCGCCGTGGCCCTGCAGGCCCCGCTGTCCCAGCAGGACGACGCCAGTGTGCGCGACATCGTCGAAACGCTACAGTCCGACAGCAGCCTTGAATTCATCGAAGTGCGCGACAGCGCCGGCCAGCCCTTGCACCAGGCGGGCAAGCCCGGCAGTCGAAGCGAGTTCCAGATTACGCAACCGGTGACACTGGCCGGCGAAATCTATGGCGATGTGACCCTGGTGCTCTCCGAGACCTTCATCGCCGAAGCCCGCCGGACCTACGTGCGCAACAGCTTCATCATCGCCCTTGCTGCATTGCTATTGACCGGCGTACTGCTCGCCCTGTCGGCTGGCGGCGTGGTCCGCCGCTTCGAATCACTTACCCGCGCGAGTAGGCGCATGGCGCAAGGCGACCTGGACGTGCTGATCGAACCGGCCGGCGAGGATGAAATCGGCCAGCTGGTCGACACCTTCAACCGCATGGCCGAATCGGTACGCTTCAACGTGCAACGCGCGCGCGAAAACGAAGCGCGCTTCCATGCCATTGCCGATTACACGCACGACATCGAATTCTGGCTCTCGCCCGAAGGCAGACTGCTGTGGGTGAACCCCTCGGTCGAACGCATGTTGGGCTACACCGTCGGCACCTGCATGGGCAAGATGAATTTCCCCATCGACGTGATCCACCCCGAAGACCGCGCCGCCGCAGAATTCCAGCTAAGGCAGGCGCTGCGCGGCACCTCCGGGGAAGGGTTCACCATCCGGCTGTCGCGCAACGATGGCAGTCACTTCTGGGGCTCGGTTAACTGGCAGCCCATCCACGATTACAACGGGCTGTATCAGGGCATCCGCGCCAGCATCTTCAGCATCGACGACCTCAAGGCTACCGAAGCCAGCCTGCGCGAAACCCTCGCCGAACTGCGCGCGGCCGAAACGCTGCAACGCAAGTATCTGGACGAAACCGAGCAGGAGCGCGCGCGCCTCGTGTCGCTCCTGTCGGCGATGAACCTCGGCATCCTCTTCGTTGGCACCGACAGCCGCGTGATCTACCACAACCCGGCGTTCACCCGCATGTGGATGATCGACGAACGCGCCCCTTTGATTGGCCTGCGCGTCCACGACGTGCTGGCCCAATCGGCGTCCACGCTGGCGCGGCCCGACCACTTTTCGCGCCATCTGCTCAATGTGCTGGAAACGCGCGAGGTGTCCGACAGCTTCGAAATCCAGATGACCGACGGCCGCGTCATCACCGAACTCGACTACCCGGTGCGCGACGGCGAAGGCCGCTTCATCGGCCACCTGTGGATTTACGAGGACGTGACGCGCGAGCGTCAGACCGCCGAACAGCTCGTCTACCTGGCCGAACGCGACGCGCTGACCGGGCTCTACAACCGCCATCGCTTCCAGCAGGAACTGGGCCGCACCATGCTCGAATCCGACCGCCACCAGATGCGCTCGGCGGTGATGTTCTTCGATCTCGACGAATTCAAGACCATCAACGACACCTACGGCCATCGCGCCGGCGACGCACTGCTGATACGCGTAGCCGGCGAGATCGGCGCGCTGGTGCGGCGCAACGAAGTGCTCGCGCGTCTGGGCGGCGACGAGTTCGCCATCCTGCTGCCCAACGTGCAGAACAACGAGGCCGAAGCGCTGGCCGAACGTGTGGTGCGCGCCATCGCCCAGATTCCCTTCCGCTTCGAAGGCCAGAACCTGCGGCTCACCACCAGCCTCGGCATTGCCTACTACCCCACCCACGCCGCCGACGCCGACGATCTGGTGGCACGCGCCGACATTGCCATGTATCAGGCCAAGAGCGCCGGCAAGAACACCTGGCGGGTCTACCGTGCAGACGAGGACGCCGACAGCGAAATGCGTGCGCGCCTGTCATGGAGCGAGCGCATCAGCAACGCCATCGACAAGAATCTGTTCCAGCTGCATTTCCAGGGCGTCTACCAGGCCGGCGACAGCGCACTCTCACACCTGGAAGCGCTGATCCGCATGATCGACGAGCGCGATCCCGGCCAGCTCATCATGCCGGGGCACTTCATCCCACTGGCAGAAAAAAGTGGGCGCATTCTCGATATCGACCGCTGGGTGATCCGCGAAGTGGTGCGCCGCCTGTCCGAAAACAGCGCCATGCCGTCCATCGCCGTCAATCTCTCGGGGCGCTCGCTGTCCGAGCCCGACCTGCCGCAGTTCATCGGCGACGAACTGCGCGCCGCCCAGGTCGACCCGCGCCGGCTCATCGTCGAAATCACCGAGACCGCCGCCGTGTCCGACCTGCACGACGCGCAACGCATGATCGAAGCCCTGCACCAGCTCGGCTGCGGCGTCTATCTCGACGATTTCGGCGTGGGCTTCGCCTCCTTCGCCTACCTCAAGCATCTCAACGTCGACACCATCAAGATCGACGGCATCTTCATCCGCGACCTGCCCAACGACCCCGACAACCAGGTGTTCGTGCAGGCCATGGTCAGCGTCGCGCTGGGCCTGGGCAAATCGGTGCTCGCCGAATACGTCGAAGACGGCAAGACCCTCGCGCTGTTACAGAGCTACGGCATCGATCTGGTGCAGGGCTATTTCCTCGACCGTCCCGTGGCCGACCACCCCGCACTGACGCCCCTGCAGGCAACCACTGCCCCTTGAGCCCTCGCCCGGAGCACGCCGGGCGGAATGCTAAAATGCGCCGTTTTTCCGGCCCATCAGGACATCCGCCGTGCTCACCGCTTCTTCCATCACCCTGCAATTCTCGACCAAGCCGCTGTTCGAGAACGTCAACGTCAAGTTCGGCGACGGCAACCGCTACGGCCTCATCGGCGCCAACGGCTGCGGCAAATCCACCTTCATGAAAATCCTCGCCGGCGAGCTGGAGCCCACCGCCGGCAACGTCGCGCTCGACCCCGGCGAGCGCATGGCCTGGCTGCGTCAGGACCAGTTCGGCTACGAGGACATGCGCGTGCTCGACGTGGTGCTGCAAGGCCACGCCGAAATGTGGAAGGTGATGCAGGAAAAGGACGCCATCTACATGAACCCGGAGGCGACCGAAGAGGATTACCTGCACGCCGCCGAGCTCGAAGGCAAGTTCGGCGAGATGGGCGGCTACGACGCCGAAGCGCGCGCCGGTGAACTGCTGCTGGGCGTGGGCATCCCCACCGAACAGCATCAGGGCACGATGAGCGAGATCGCGCCCGGCTTCAAACTGCGCGTGCTGCTGGCGCAGGCGCTCTTTTCCAAGCCCGACATCCTGCTGCTGGACGAACCCACCAACAACCTCGACATCAACACCATCCGCTGGCTGGAAGAGGTGCTGAACGAGAGCACCGCGACCATCGTCGTCATCTCGCACGACCGGCACTTCCTGAATCAGGTCTGCACCCACATGGCGGACCTGGACTACGGCACGATCAAGGTCTGGCCCGGCAACTACGACGACTACATGCTCGCCGTGACCGAAGCGCGCGCGCGCCAGGCCGCTGCCAACGCACGGGCCAAGGACAAGGTCGCCGAACTGCAGGAATTCGTGCGCCGCTTCTCGGCCAACAAGTCCAAGGCGCGGCAGGCCACCAGCCGCATGAAGATGATCGATAAGATCAAGATCGACGACTTCAAGCCCAGCAGCCGGCAAAACCCCTACATCCGCTTCGAGCCGGAGAAGGCGCTGCACCGCCGCGCGCTGGAAGTGGAAAACCTCAAGTTCGGCTACGGCGACAGCACGCTGTTTTCCAACGTGAACCTTTCGCTGGAAGCCGGCGAAAAGCTCGCCGTCATCGGCGGCAACGGCGTCGGCAAATCGACGCTGATGAAGCTCCTGATGGGCGAATTGAAGCCCGCTTTCGGCGAAGTGCGCTGGAGCGAAAACGCCAACGTCGGCTATTTCTCGCAGGATCACGTGGCCGACTTCGACATGGACCTGAACCTCACCGACTGGCAGCACCAGTGGACGCAGGCGGGTGACGACGAACAAACGCTGCGCGGTATTCTGGGCCGGCTCCTGTTCTCCGGCGACGACGTGAAGAAATCGGTGAAAGTGCTCTCCGGCGGCGAAAAGGGCCGGATGCTCTACGGCAAGCTCATGCTCGGCCGGCACAACGTGCTGGTGATGGACGAGCCGACCAACCACATGGACATGGAGTCGATCGAGTCCTTGAACCTCGCGCTGGAATTGTTCAAGGGCACGCTGATCTTCGTCTCGCACGACCGCCAGTTCGTGTCCTCGCTCGCCACGCGCATCCTCGAAATCACCCCGGCCGGCGTCGAGTACTACATGGGGACGTACGACGAATACCTGCATTCGAAAGGCCTCGAATGAGCACGGTTGTCGTCGTCGGCCTGGGCCAGCTCGGCCGGGTGTTCGCCGGCGCGCTGCTGCGCGCGGGCCACACCGTCGTCCCGGTCAACCACGGCGATCACCCCGGCGTCGTCGCCGACGCCCACCCGAATCCGGCGCTGGTGCTGGTCGCGGTGGGAGAGGCCGATCTCGCCGGCGTGCTCGCCGCGATGCCGATGGCGTGGCGCGATCGCGTCGCGCTGATCCAGAACGAGCTGTTGCCCGCCGACTGGACCGTGCACGGCTACACCGACCCGACGGTAATGTCGGTGTGGTTCGAGAAAAAGCCCGGGCGCGACGCGAAGCCGCTGATTCCTTCGCCCGTCGCCGGGCCGGGCACGCGCCTGCTGATCGACGCGCTGGCGACGGTGAACCTGCCGGCACGCGAGGTCTCGTCCGGCGACGCGCTCTTGTTCGAGCTGGTGGTGAAGAACGTCTACATCCTCACCACCAATCTGGCCGGCCTCAAAACCGGCGGCACGGTGGGCGAGTTGTGGACACGCCATCAACCGTTCGCGCGCGCCGTCGCCGCCGACGTGATCGCCCTGCAAGCCGCGCTCACCGGCCGGCAGTTCGACGCCGACGCGCTGATCGCTGGGATGCTCGAAGCCTTCGCCGGCGACCCCGAGCATCAGTGCATGGGCCGCTCGGCCCCGGCACGCCTGCAACGCGCGCTTACCCACGCCGACCGGCTGGGACTCGCCGTGCCCACCTTGCGTAGCCTCGCCGCCTGACCATGCGAATCATCGCCATCCTGCTTCTGCTGCTGGCGACGGGGTTTGCGCTGGCGGACAAGCCCGTGGTGTTCGCCGACCGTCTGTACGCCAAGTTCCACCACGCGCGCTGCCTGGAATGCCACCAGTTCAACACGCGCACGCGCGATGGCCGCGCCTTCACTTCGCATCGCAGCCGCTATCTGTGTGTGGAATGCCATCGCCCCGACGTGATCGGCCTGCCCGCCAACACCGACTGGATGGCCCCGCTCAACATGGATTACACCGGCTACTCGCCGGCCGCGACCTGCCGCTTGGTCAAGCTGCGCATGGGCATGGACCCCACCGGCAAGAAGCTCGCCCACCACCTGCTGCACGATGGCCGCATCCGCTGGGGGCTGGATTCCGGCATGACGCCGGGCGGCCCCAAACCCACCGTGCCCGGCGGCTATGCCGAATGGAAGCGCGACGTGGAAGCGTGGATTGCGGACGGGATGCGTTGCGAATAAGGCTCAGGTCGCCTGACCCGCTGACCCCGCCGGTTTGGGTTTGGCGGGTTCCACCTCGGCCCCGTAAACCCCGGTGTGCTCAAACGGCAGCCAGTCCGATACGCGGTCAATCTTCACCCGGCCCTTGATGCGATAGGGCACGCCTGCCTTCAGCGTGTCGAGCGGCAGGGTGCGTATCTGGCGGATCAGGTTTTTCGACTGCAGGATGGCGTCGACACGCAGCACGTTCATGGACGCCGCCGGCACCAGGGTCGACACGCGCGACAATCCCGTCGCAAAAGGCCGCCCATTCACCTCCAGTTCGAAATCCAGCGCTTCGATCTTCAGGTCGAAGTCGTTGGGGTTGACCACGCGCAACCCCAGATCGAGTTTCTGCTCCAGCAGTCCCAGACTCTTCACCTCGACATCGGCCACGCTCACGCGCGGGGCCTTGGCATTGAAGGGCAGGCCGCTGCACGCCGTCAGCAGGCCTGCGAGGAGTAGCGTGAAAAGGATTTTCATGGTCAGCGCATCTCCGCCAGCAGGCGGGCCGTCATGCGCGCCGCCTGCGCTGCATAACTACCCCCGCCCGGGCCATCGAACAGATTGGCATGGTTAAGGATGTGATACAGATTGTAGAGCGTCTTGCGGGTCGCATAGCCCGCATCGAGCGGCCATGCGGCATGGTAGGCGGCATGAAACGCCGGCGCGAAGCCGCCGAAGAGTTCGCTCATCGCCAGATCGCATTCGCGGTCGCCCACATACACGGCCGGGTCGAACAGCACCGGGCTACCGTCGGCAAGATACGCGTGATTGCCGCCCCACAGATCGCCATGCAGCAGCGAAGGCGCGGGCGCATGGCCCGCCAGCAACCCCGGCAAATCGACCATCAGACGCTCGCCGTCGCGCAGCAAGGCGGCGCCAAAACCGTTTTGCGCCGCGCGGGCGAATTGCGGCACAAGACGCTGATCGCGCCAGAAGGCGACCCAGTCGCCGCTTTGCCGATTGGCTTGCGCGGCGCTGCCGATCCAGTTGTCGCGCGGCCAGCCAAAGCCCGCTTGCGGCGCGCGATGCAGGCGCACCAGCGCAGAGCCCAGCGCCGCCGCATCGCCCCGGGCGTGGAGTTCCAGCGCCTCCAGTACCAGAAACGCCTCCCCCGCCGCCGTACCCACTGTCACCACGGCCGGCACGCGCAGGTGCCGGCCCAATGTGGCCAGGCCGTCGGCTTCGGCCTCGAACAAATCGTAGCGCGACGCCGGCTGGCATTTGACGAAGTAGCGGCGCTCGCCGTCGTCCAGCAGGGCCGCCTCGCTGATGTTGCCGCCGTGCACGCGGCGTACGCACGGCACGTCCAGCGGCTGGCCTGTCGCCGCTTCTATCGCCGCCTGGATGGCTTCAATCTGCATGGTCAGAAAAAACGCGCCCGGAGGCGCGTTCATGGAACCGGTTTACTTGCTGCCGCCGGGCGGCTGGATGACCTTGCGCTGGAACAGCTCGGCAATGCCGGGATCGCGGCTGGCTTTCGCCTCGTCCAAGCGCTTGAGGTACTCGGCCCACAGCGCATCGTGGTTCACGCCCAAGGTGTAGAGATATTCCCAGGAATAAATGCCCGTGTCGTGGCCATCGGAGAAAAAGAAATTGATGCCGTACAGACCCACCGGTTCGGCGGCGTTGATGATCACGCCTTTTTTGCCGGTTTGCAGCACTTCCTGGCCGGGGCCGTGGCCGCGCACTTCGGCGGACGGCGAATACACGCGCAAAAATTCGAAGGGCAGCTCGAAGCGGGCACCGTCGGTGAAAGCGATTTCCAGCTTCTTCGAAGCCTGATGCAGCTTGATGTCGGTAGGGGTGGGAATGGCCATGATGAACACTCGCAAAATCTGCCTGCAAAGGCCGCAGCGTGAACCAGCGGCAGCTTCGCAGGCGGGATCGGATACAAAACTGGCGCGCCCGGCGCGATTCGAACGCACGACCCCTGCCTTCGGAGGGCAGTACTCTATCCAGCTGAGCTACGGGCGCAGGAAGCCGCGAAGCATAACGGGTTTGCCGGATGGCGTCCATCCGCGCCCTTTCCCGCGAGGGCGGGTTTACTTATAATCGCGGCTTTTGTAGTGCTCCACCAAGGATAAGCTCATGGCCGATTCGCACGCCAAGATGACCCAGGCGACCCCCAGGGAAGTCATCGTTTCCGTACTTGCCGGACTGTTCGCGCCGCTGCTCGCGATCTTCCTCATCGTCCAGCTCGTGCTCGGCATCCAGGATAACCACAAGACCGACGCCACCGACGAGGCTTCGCAGAAAGCCACGGTCGATCGCATCAAACCCTTTGCCACGCTGGTGGCCCTGGACGCCAACGCGCCCAAGGTCGAAAAATCGGGCCAGGAAGTCTACGACGCGGTGTGCACGTCCTGCCACGCAGCCGGCGCGCTGGGCGCGCCCAAGTTCGACAACAAGGGCGACTGGGGCCCGCGCATCGGCAAGGGTTTCGACACCCTGGTGAAGCACGCCATCGAAGGCTTCAACCAGATGCCGGCACGCGGCGGCGACGGCGACCTGTCGGACGTGGAAGTGGCCCGCGCCGTGGCCTACATGGCCAACTCCGCCGGCGCCAGCTTCAAGGCCCCCGAGCCGGCTGCCGCCCCCGCCGCAGCGGGTGCCGCGACGGCCGCCAAAGGCGACCCCGCCAAGGGCAAAGCCGTCTATGACGCCCATTGCGTGGCCTGCCATGCATCCGGTGTGGCCGGTGCGCCCAAGTTCGGCGACAAGGCTGCCTGGGAAAAACGCATCGCTCAGGGGTACGACACGCTGGTGACGCACGCCACCAAGGGCATCGGTGCCATGCCGCCAAAAGGCGGTGCGGACATTTCCGACGCCGATCTGGCTAATGCCGTGGCCTATCTCTTCGTGGAAAACGGCGGCAAGCTGTAAGCCCCCTTTGCGATGCGCCCGCCGCATCGCATAATCGGGGTGTCGCATGGCACATGCCCTGCGCGGGCGGCTCGGGAGACCGCCGGGTTTGACCGACAACAACAACATGCGGAAAGCGCTGCTATGAAACCGATTCTGGCGACTGTGCTGGTGTT
>CAZOVQ010000060.1:0-9892 GCA_964583195.1 uncultured Thiobacillus sp. | reverse complement strand
GCCACCCGATCAGACGCACCATCGGGTGCGTCCAACTGCGGTTTCTAGGATAATCAGGGCCACCTCATGAGCAAATTTCCCCTTACCGTGATCGGTGCGGAAAAACTCCGCGTCGAGTTGCAGCACCTGAAATCGGTCGAGCGGCCTGCCGTGATCCAGGCGATTGCCGAGGCGCGCGCGCAGGGCGACCTGTCGGAGAACGCCGAATACGACGCCGCCAAGGAAAAGCAGGGTTTCATCGAAGGCCGTATCGCCGAACTTGAAGGCAAGCTTTCGAACGCACAGATTATCGACCCGGCGACGCTCGATGCCGACGGCCGCATCGTGTTTGCGGCCACGGTCGAACTTGAAGACGCCGAGTCGGGGGAAGCGGTGACTTACCAGATCGTCGGAGACGACGAGGCCGACATCAAGGCCGGCAAGATTTCCGTGTCCAGCCCGATCGCGCGCGCACTGATCGGCAAATACGCGGGCGATACCGTCGACGTGCAGGCACCGGGCGGCGTGCGCCAGTACGAAGTGCTCGACGTTAGGTACAAGTGATGCGGCGTTTCTGGGACGGCCTCGCCGGCGTGCTGCTGGTACTCTGGATCGGCGGCCTATGGGCCATCGGCTATATCGCCGCGCCGGTGTTGTTCGCCAGCCTCGACGACAAGCAACTGGCAGGCAATCTTGCCGGAAAACTGTTCGAATTGGGCGCCTGGATCGGCATGGTTGCGGCGCTTTACTTGCTCGTCTACCGTATCGCGCGTGACGGCGGCGCGGCCCTGAAAACCCTGTTTTTCTGGGGGGTGGCCGTGATGCTGGCGCTGACCGTGGCCGGCCATTTCGGGATCGCGCCCATCATGCAAGGGCTCAAGGAGCAGGCCATGCCGCAGGCGGTGATGCAAAGCGTGTTCGCCGACCGTTTCGCGCGCTGGCACGGCATATCGAGCATCGTCTATCTGATCCAGAGCGCGCTCGGGCTGTCGCTGGTCTGGCGCGCCGGGCTGGCGAAATAAGCTCAGGCCGGCAGGGCGATGACCTGTTTCGCGGTGGGCCGGTAAATCACCAGCACCTTGCCGATCTGCTGTACCGGCATGGCACCCGTTTTCGCGCAGATCGCTTCCATCCAGGTGCGGCGCGCTTCCGCCTCGTCGCTGGCGGCCTTGATCTTGATCAGTTCGTGCGCGGCGAGACTGCGCTCGACTTCTTTCAACACCGCCGATGTCAGCCCCTGACCGCCGATCATGACCACGGGTTGCAGATTGTGGGCCAGGCCCTTGAGATGCTGCCGCTGGGCGGGGGTGAGTGATTTCATGCCTTGTCCTGGGGGTTAACCGAGCCCTTCAATCGAGGCCGGATTGTAGCCGATAGAGTCTGGAGAACATGGCGCAGAAACCGAAACGCACCAAGTCCGGCAGTGCCTGGATGCACGAGCACGTTACCGACCCCTACGTCAAAAAGGCGCAGGCGGATGGTTATCGTTCGCGTGCGGCATACAAGCTGCTGGAAATCGACGCGCGCGACCGGTTGCTGAAACCGGGCATGACCGTGGTCGATCTCGGTGCGGCCCCCGGCAGCTGGTGCCAGGTGGCGGTGCAGCGGATGAAACGGCAGGGCAGGGTGCTGGCGATCGATCTGCTGCCCGTCGCGCCGATGCCCGGCGTGGAAAGCCTAGAAGGCGACTTCACCGGGAACGTGGCCCTGAGCTGGCTGGAAGCGCGTTTGCAGAGCAGCCGGGCAGACCTTGTTTTGAGCGATATGGCACCCAATATCAGCGGGGTGGGGGTGCGGGATCAGGCCAGGCATTACGAATTGTGCGAACTGGCGCTGGATTTCGCGGTAAATTGGCTGAACCAGGAGGGCGCGTTTCTAGTCAAGGTGTTTCAGGGTGTCGGGTTCGAGGATTTCCGTCATGCGATGCAAGCGGCGTTCGGGCAGGTGCTCATCCGTAAGCCGGAGGCTTCGCGAGGCCGCAGCACCGAAGTGTATTTGCTGGGCCGTTGCCCGCGCCCAGCCACGGAATTCACCGTGACAAGCGCGGACGATAGGGTTTAGAATGAGTCTAAATGCGTCGAGGTCGACGCGCGTGAAAAGCGTCGCCATCGACGCCAAGGAGCAAATGTGAACAACCTATCCAGGAACATCGCCATCTGGCTGATCGTCGCCGTCGTGCTGATGACGGTGTTCAATCAGTTCGGCGCGCAGCGCACCGCGCAGTCGCAGATGCCGTACTCGCAATTCATCGAGGAGGTGCGCAACCAGCAGATCGCCAAGGTGGTGATCGAGGGCAATGTGTTGAAAGGCCAGCGCAGCGACGGCCAGCGCTTCACCAGCTATGCGCCCTCCGATCCCTGGATGGTGTCCGACCTGCTGAAGAACGGCGTGCAGATCGACGCCAAGCCGGAAGAGCAGCCGTCTTTCCTGATGAGTCTGTTCATTTCCTGGTTTCCCATGCTGCTCTTGATCGGCGTGTGGATATTCTTCATGCGGCAGATGCAGGGAGGCGGTCGCGGCGGTGCGTTCTCGTTCGGCAAGAGCCGGGCGCGCCTTCTGGATGAAAACGCCAACCCGGTCACCTTCGCCGACGTCGCCGGCTGCGACGAGGCCAAGGAAGACGTCGCCGAGCTGGTCGATTTTCTCAAGGATCCGTCCAAGTTCCAGAAACTGGGGGGGCGCATTCCGCGTGGCGTGCTCATGGTCGGCCCGCCCGGCACCGGCAAGACCCTGCTCGCGCGCTCGATCGCGGGCGAGGCCAAGGTGCCGTTCTTCAGCATTTCCGGTTCCGATTTCGTCGAAATGTTCGTCGGCGTCGGCGCCGCGCGGGTGCGCGACATGTTCGAGCAGGCAAAGAAGAACGCACCCTGCATCATTTTCATCGACGAAATCGACGCCGTCGGCCGCCAGCGCGGCGCCGGTCTCGGCGGCGGCAACGACGAACGCGAGCAGACGCTCAACCAGCTGCTGGTCGAGATGGACGGTTTCGAAGCCCAGACCGGCGTGATCGTGATTGCCGCGACCAACCGCCCCGACGTGCTCGACCCGGCGCTCTTGCGCCCGGGCCGCTTCGACCGCCAGGTGGTGGTTGGCTTGCCCGACATTCGCGGCCGCGAACAGATTCTGCTGGTGCACATGCGCAAGGTGCCGCTGGCGCCGGATGTACGTGCCGATATCCTGGCACGCGGCACGCCCGGCATGTCCGGCGCCGACCTCGCCAATCTCGTCAACGAAGCCGCACTATTCGCCGCGCGCGGCAACAAGCGCCTGGTCGACATGGACGACTTCGAGCAGGCCAAGGACAAAATCTTCATGGGCGCCGAGCGCAAGTCCATGGTTATCACGCCCGAGGACAAGAAGAAGACCGCCTACCACGAATCCGGCCACGCCATCATCGGCATGAGCCTGCCGGGGTGTGATCCGGTGCACAAGGTGACGGTGATCCCGCGTGGCCGGGCGCTCGGCGTGACCATGTCGCTGCCGGAGCAGGATCGCTTCAGCCTGTACAAGGATCAGATGCTCGATCAGATTGCCATGCTGTTCGGCGGGCGCGTGGCCGAGGAAGTCTTCGTCGGCAGCATTTCCACCGGCGCGTCCAACGACTTCGAGCGCGCCACCGGCATCGCCCGCGACATGGTCACCCGCTACGGCATGTCCGACGCGCTGGGGCCGATGGTATATGGCGAGAACGAGGGCGAAGTCTTTCTCGGCCGCTCGGTCACCACGCACAAGAACGTCAGCGAGGCGACCATGCAGAAGATCGACGCCGAGGTGCGGCGTATTCTTGACGAACAGTACGCGCTGGCAAAGAAACTCCTCACCGACAACCGTGACAAGGTCGAAGCCATGACGGCGGCCCTGATGGACTACGAAACCATAGACGCCGAGCAGATTGGCGACATCATGGCCGGTCGGCCCGTGCGTCCGCCCAAACCCGCGGCGACCCCGCAATCGCCCGCGAACGGGGGAGACAAGCCGAGCGCGCCGGCGCCGACGGCGCAACCTGCCGAGGAAACCTGAGCGGCGCGCTGGCGTGCACGGCTACAATGGAGAGGCTTTCGCCTCTCTTTTTTTTCATGTTCGTACTCCACGCCGGCTGTCATCGTCTCCTGCTTGCACGGCCCCTGCTCATGGGGATCGTCAACACGACCCCGGACTCGTTCTCCGACGGCGGCCTGTGTTTCGACGCGAATGCGGCGATCACGCATGCGCTCAAGCTCGCAGAGGCGGGCGCCGATATCCTCGACGTCGGCGGCGAATCGACGCGACCCGGCGCCGCGCCGGTCGCGGCGGACGAGGAAATGCGGCGCGTGCTACCGGTGGTCGAAGTGCTCGCCGCGCGGGGCCTGGTCGTATCGATCGACACGCAGAAACCCGAGGTGATGCGCGGGGCCATCGAGGCCGGCGCGTCGATGGTCAACGACATCACCGCCCTGCGTGCGCCGGGCGCGCTGGACCTTGTGGCCGCATCCGACACGGCGGTCTGCCTGATGCACATGCAAGGCGAGCCGCAGAGCATGCAGCAGGCGCCGGTTTATGCCGACGTGGTCGGGCAGGTCGTGGCGTTTCTGCGGGATCGCGTGGCGGCGTGTGAAGCAGCGGGTATCGTGCGCGAACGCATCGTCGTCGATCCGGGCTTCGGTTTCGGCAAGACGCTTGCGCATAATCTGGCCTTGCTGGCAGGACTGGGGCGGATAGCGGAATTGGGGCTGCCGGTGCTGGCGGGGATGTCGCGCAAAGCCATGCTCGGTTTGCTGACGGAGCGCGATGTGCAGTCGCGGGAATTCGCCGGTGTGGCGGCGCATCTGGCTGCAGTGGTGCGCGGCGCGCGCATTTTGCGCGTGCACGACGCGGCGGCCATGCGCGATGCGCTGGCGGTATGGCAAGCAGTGGAGGAAATCAAAGATGGGACGTAAGTATTTCGGCACCGACGGGGTGCGCGGGCGGGTGGGCGATTCGCCGATCACGCCGCAATTCGTGATGCATCTGGGATATGCCGCCGGCCAGGTACTGGTGGCGGATCGCGGCAGCCTGCCGCCCAACCAGCATCCGACCGTGCTGATCGGCAAGGACACGCGCATTTCCGGCTACATGCTCGAGGCCGCGCTCGAAGCCGGCCTGACCGCGGCCGGGGTGAACGTGCTGATGACCGGCCCGATGCCGACGCCGGCCGTGGCCTATCTCACACGTGCGCTGCGCCTGCAGGCGGGCGTGGTGATCTCGGCTTCGCACAATCCCTTCGAGGACAATGGCATCAAGTTCTTCTCGGAAAGCGGACAAAAACTGCCGGATAGCGTCGAAGAAGCCATCGAGGCGCGGCTCGATGCGCCCATCGTCACTGTCGAGGCGCGCCAGCTCGGGCGCGCGCGCCGCATCGAGGATGCTGCGGCGCGTTACATCGAATTCTGCAAGAGCACTTTTCCCAACCATCTTGACCTGCGCGGCCTGCGCATCGTCGTCGATTGCGCCCATGGCGCCACCTACCACGTTGCGCCGCACGTTCTCCACGAACTGGGCGCGGAGGTAATCGCCATCGGCAACGCGCCGGATGGCTACAACATCAACGACGAATGCGGAGCGACGCACACCCGCGCGCTGTCGGATGCGGTGCGCATGCACCGCGCTGACCTTGGCATCGCACTCGACGGCGACGGCGACCGCTTGATGATGGCCGACGCCAAAGGGCGTATCTACGACGGCGATCAACTGGTTTACGTGATTGCACGCCACCGTATTCTGACCGGCTACATGAAGGGCGGGGTGGTCGGTACGCTGATGACGAATCTGGGCACCGAACACGCCCTGAAACGCATCGACATTCCCTTCGAACGGGCCAGGGTCGGCGACCGCTATGTACTGGAGCGCCTGCAGGCCAACGGCTGGACGCTGGGAGGCGAAACCTCGGGGCACATCCTGTGCCTGGACAAACACACCACGGGCGACGGCATCGTCTCCGCACTCCAGGTACTGCGCGCCTTGCGTGAAACCGGGGAAACGCTCGACGGCTTCACCGCCGATCTGGAAACCTATCCGCAGGTGATGATAAACGTGCCGGTGGCACGGGGATTCAAGCTGGAGGCCACGCCGGCGGTAGGCGATTCCGTGACCCGGGTCGAGACCGAACTGAACGGCGGCGGGCGGGTGGTCCTGCGTGCTTCCGGCACCGAGCCCTTGATCCGGGTCATGGTCGAAGGCCGCGATGCCCATCAGGTGCGCGTCCTGGCAGAAACCATTGCCGACAGCGTGCGGCAGGCGGCAGCGGGGTGATTTTTCCGTTCTGAAATATGACTGTAATATTTCGCCCTTAGTATTGGCGGCGCCGATGCGGCACCGTCAAAACTACCGGAGATATCACATGTTCAATTTCGACAAGCTCGCGAAAAACACTCTGGCCGCGGCCATGGGTCTGGCTTTTTCGGTGAGCGCGCTGGCCGCCGACATCACCGGCGCGGGTGCGACCTTCCCCTACGCCGTCTACACCAAATGGGCCGAAGCCTACCAGCAGGCCACCGGGAACAAAGTCAACTACCAGGGGATAGGTTCCTCGGGTGGCATCAAGCAGATCAAGGCCAAGACCGTCGACTTCGGCGGTACCGATGCGCCCCTCAAGGAAGAAGATCTGGATACCGCCAAGCTGGTCCAGGTGCCGACTGTCATGGGCGGCGTCACCATCGTCATGAACGTTCCGGGTTTCGAGTCGGGTGCAATCAAGCTCGACGGCTCGACCGCCGCCAACGTCTTCCGCGGCGCCATCACCAAGTGGAACGACCCCGCCATTGCCAAACTGAATCCGGGCGCGAAGCTGCCCGATCTGGCCATTACCGTGGCGCATCGCTCCGACGGCTCGGGTACCACTTTTGCTTTCTCGAACTATCTGGCCAAGCAGTCGCTGCCCTTCAAGCGCGACGTCGGCGCCGGTACTACCGTGAACTGGCCGGTGAACGCCGTCGGCGGCAAGGGCAATCCGGGTGTCGCCGCCAACGTGCAGAAGATCAAGGGGGCGATCGGTTACGTGGATATCGCCGACGCGATGAAAAACAACATGGACTTCGTCGCCCTGAAGAACAAGGCCGGCAACTTCATCGTTCCGAACCAGCAGGCCGTGGCGGATGCCGCTGCCGGTGCGAACTTCAAGGTCAGGGGCATGGCGCCGGATCTGCTGGATCAGGCGCACAAGAATGCCTGGCCGATCACCACCGCCACCTACATGCTCGCTTACGAGAAGGGCGGCGATGCCGCCAAGCAGAAAGGCGTCGTCGACTTCTTCACCTGGTCGTTGAACAACGGCCAGAAAATGGCCGAAGAGCTGGGCTTCGTGCCGCTGCCGCCCAGCGTCGTGAAAATGGTCGAAGCCGAGATGAAGAGCATCAAGTAATTCATCGGTTGTTCGGTTTGAATCGGGGGAGGGGCTCCCCCGGTTTCTGCGAAAGCGTCTGCCTGTGCGGGGGCTTTCCCAGATAACAACTCCCATAGGCATCCCGACGTGAGCGAGCCCAACGCGACAAGCGGCGGAATCGACCTGCACCATCAGCAGGTTGCCCGATTCCGCAAACAGGACCGGCTTTTCCACTATACGACCCAGCTCTTTGCCTTACTGGTGCTGGCGGCGCTGCTGGGCATCCTCGTCTCGCTGACCGTCGAGGCCTGGCCGAGCCTCAAGGCTTTTGGCCCTTCCTTCCTCTGGACCAATGTCTGGAGCGTGCCGGACGACGAATACGGCGCGCTGGCCGCCATCTATGGCACGGTTGTCACCTCCGTCATCGCGCTCCTCATCGCCGTTCCCATCAGTTTCGGCATCGCGCTTTTCCTCACCGAGACCTGCCCGATCTGGCTGCGCCGGCCGCTGGGTACCGCTATCGAACTGCTTGCGGGCGTGCCATCGATCATCTACGGTATCTGGGGGCTGTTCGTTTTTGCGCCGCTGTTCGCTGAATACATACAGCCTCCGCTACAAGCGGTGCTGGGCGACGTGCCGCTGATCGGCGGCTGGTTCGCCGGTCCGCCCATCGGCATCGGCATCCTCACGGCGAGCATCGTGCTGGCGTTGATGGTCATTCCCTTCATCGCCTCGGTCATGCGCGACGTGTTCGAAACCGTGCCCGACGTGCTGAAGGAATCAGCCTACGGTGTCGGCTGCACCACCTGGGAAGTCGTGCGCAATATCGTGTTGCCTTACACGCGGGTCGGCGTGATCGGCGGCATCATGCTCGGGTTGGGACGCGCGCTGGGCGAAACCATGGCTGTGACCTTCGTCATCGGCAACGCCAACCGCATCGTCGGCAGCCTGTTCGCGCCGGGCACCTCGATCGCTTCCACGCTGGCCAACGAATTCGGCGAAGCCAGCCCCGGCCTGCATATCGCCTCGCTGTTCGCGCTGGGCCTGATCCTGTTCGTGATCTCCTTCGTCGTTCTGGCGATCTCGCGCTGGCTGATCAGCCGCAGCATGGGCTCGGAAGGGCTGTAAGCATGATGAACCTCTATACCCGACGCATCTGGATCAACCGTATCGGCATCACCCTGTCCATGCTGGCGATGAGCATCGGTCTCGTCGCACTGCTGTGGATCCTCTGGACGCTGTTTTCGAAGGGCGTTGCCGCGTTGAGCTGGGACTTGTTCACGCAGGATACGCCCGCGCCCGGTTCGGAAGGCGGCCTGCGCAACGCCATCGTCGGCAGCGGTCTCATCCTGCTATTCTCCATGCTGATCTCCACGCCCATCGGCATTCTGGCCGGCATCTACCTGGCGGAATTCGGACGTATCTCGAAGTTTGCCTCGTTCACCCGCTTCATGACCGACATCATGCTGTCGTCGCCATCGATAGTCATCGGGCTGTTCGTATATGCGCTGTTTGTTGCCACGACGGGCGGCTTCTCCGGCTGGGCGGGCTCATTCGCGCTGGCGCTGATCGCCATTCCGGTGATCGTGCGCACCACCGAGAACATGCTGAAGCTGGTGCCGACCAGCCTGCGCGAGGCGGCGTTCGCAGTGGGTGCGCCGCGCTGGAAGGTGTCGCTGGACGTCACATTGCGCGCGGTCAAGGCTGGTGTGGTCACCGGCGTGCTGCTGGCGATGGCCCGGATTACGGGAGAGACAGCTCCCTTGTTGTTCACGGCCCTGAACAACCAGTTTTTCAGCACCGACATGTCGGAACCCATGGGCAACCTGCCGGTGGTGATCTACCAGTTTGCGCTTTCGCCCTACGACAACTGGGTCAGCCTGGCCTGGGGTGGCGCCTTGCTGATTGCCCTGCTCGTGCTGGCGGTGAACATCGGCGCGCGCGTACTGTTCCGCAACAAGGACAAACGTTAATTTCCGGAGCCCACGATGCCCGATACCACGCCGTTCCCCGTCGGTTCCACCGCCTTGCAGATACGCAATCTGGATTTTTTCTATGGCGATTTCAAGGGGCTTGCCAACGTCAGCATGGACATTGCCGACAAGAAGGTGACCGCCTTCATCGGCCCATCGGGCTGTGGTAAATCCACGCTGCTGCGCACCTTCAACCGCATGTACGACCTGTACCCCGGCCAGCGTGCCGAAGGGCAAATCCTTTTTCACGGCAAGAACCTGCTCGACAGGAAGCAGGACGTGAACCTGGTGCGTGCCAAAATCGGGATGGTGTTCCAGAAACCCACGCCGTTTCCCATGACGATCTACGAGAACATCGCTTTCGGGGTGCGGCTGTACGAGCGTATGTCCAAGGCGGAAATGGACGACCGCGTCGAGTGGGCGCTCAACAAGGCCGCGCTCTGGGGCGAAGTCAAGGACAAGCTCAACCAGAACGGTCTGTCGCTCTCCGGCGGCCAGCAGCAGCGCCTGTGCATCGCGCGCGCGGTGGCGGTCAAACCCGAGATCGTGCTGTTGGACGAACCGACTTCCGCGCTCGATCCGATCTCTACCGCCAAGATCGAGG
>CAZOVQ010000059.1:0-9905 GCA_964583195.1 uncultured Thiobacillus sp. | reverse complement strand
CGCGACACCCTCCTCCCCCGCCTGATGTCCGGCAAGCTCCGCATCCCCGAGGCTGTCGCATGACCACGCTTGCCGATCTGCGCGCCCTCGCCGCCCAAGGCGAATCCGCCACCCTGGAGTTCAAGAAATCCACCGCCGAGAAGGAGCGGGCCTGCCGCACGCTGTGCGCCTTCGCCAATGGCCAGGGCGGGCAGGTGTTGTTCGGTGTGACACCGGCGGGCAAGGTGCTGGGGCAGGCGGTATCCGACCGCACCCTGGAGGAACTGGCGCAGGAGTTCCAGAATTTTGAGCCGCCGATCTTTCCCGAATTGGAGCGGGCGTTCGTGGAGGCTGGCCGCGAGGTGCTGGTATTGCGCATCGGGCGCGCGGCGCGGGTGCCGGTGGCGTTTCGCGGCATGGCCTTTGAGCGCAGCCTGAATACCACCCGAGCCATGCCGCGCGAGACCTATCAGCGCCTGCTGCTGGAGGAGCTGCACGCGGTGCAGCGCTGGGAGAACCAGCCCGCCGACGGCTGGGACGTTGCGCGCCTGGATACGCGGGAGATGGTGCTGACCCTCGAAGAGGCCATCCGCCGGGGGCGCATCGACGATCCGGGTACCCGCGAGCCGCTGGAAATCCTGCGCGGGCTGGGGTTGCTGGTGAACGGAGAGCGCCTGTCCCGGGCGGCGGTGGTGCTGTTCTGTAAGGTGGAAGACCCGCAGCCGGATTACCCCCAGTTGCTGCTCAAGGTGGCGCGCTTCAAGGGGGTGACCCGGGACGAGTTCCTGGACAACCGGCAGTTCCACGGCAATGCCTTCGCCCTGATGCGCCGAGCGGAGCGCTTTCTCATCGAATCCCTGCCGGTGGCGGGGCGTATCATCCCCGGCCGCATGGAGCGGGAGGACACGCCGCTTCTGCCGGTGGAGGCCCTGCGCGAAACGCTGGCCAACGCTTTCGTGCATCGGGATTACGCCATCGGCGGCGGCTCGGTAAGCGTGGCGCTGTACGACGACCGGCTGGAGATCATCTCCATCGGCGAACTGCATTTCGGCCTGACGCCGGAGGCCCTGTTCCGGGAGCATGAGTCACGGCCCTGGAACCCGATGATCGCGCGCGCCTTCTACCTGCGCGGCATCATCGAAACCTGGGGGCGCGGCACTCTGAAGGTGGCGAGGCTGATGCGGGAGGCGGGGCTGGAGCCGCCGCATGTGTCGGTGCGCGCGGGGGCGGTGGTGGTGACGTTTGATTTACCGGGAGGAGCTTCGGAGAAAACGTCGGAGAAAACGTCGGAGAAAACGTCGGAGAAAACGTCGGAGATCATCCTCCGGGCCATCAGCCAGAACCCGCTGATTACCATCGCCGAGCTGGCAGCCGCTGCCAAAGTCACCCCCCGCTCCATCGAGCGGAATATCAAGAAGCTACAGGATGATGGCCGGATTGCCCGTATCGGCCCGGACAAAGGCGGCCACTGGGAGGTGTTGAAGTGAGCCTCATCGACGAAAACATGGCCGAACAGGCCGCCCTCGACTGGTTCGAGGAGTTGGGGTATCAGCGTGTTTTCGGGCCAGACATTGCACCGCAAGGGCCCCAGCAGGAGCGTGAGAACTACAAGGTGGTGGTGCTGGCCGACCGCCTGCTAACGGCGATGGCCCGCATCAATCCGCACATCCCCGCCGCCGTGCTCGAAGATGCGGCTCGGCAGGTTATCCATGGCAATGCCGCTGGCCTGATGCAGGCCAACCGACAGTTCCACCGCTGGCTTACTGATGGCGTGCCCGTTGAAATCAACCGCGACGGCGAAACGCTTGGCGACCGCGTGAAGCTCATCGACTTCGGCAACGTCGATAGCAACGAGTGGGTTGCCATCAACCAGTTTTCCATCGAAGGGCCGAAGCATACCCGCCGCCCCGATATCGTGGTGTTCATCAACGGCCTGCCGCTGGCCGTCATCGAGTTAAAAAATCCTGCCGACGAGAACGCCGACATTTGGGCGGCGTTCAACCAGTTGCAGACCTACAAGGAGGACATTCCCGACCTGTTCGTCTTCAACGAGGTGCTCGGTATTTCCGATTACACCCTTGCCCGCATCGGTTCGCTGTCTGCCGACCAGGAACGCTTCAACGCATGGCGAACGATTAACCCGGATACGGACGGCGAAAAGCTCGACCCGCTCGGCGAGTTGCGACAACTGGAAACGATGATTCGCGGCCTGTTCCGCCGTGACCTGCTGCTGGAATACCTGCGGCATTTCATCCTGTTCGAGGACGACGGTTCATCGGGCTCACTGGTCAAGAAAATCGCTGGCTACCATCAGTTCCATGCGGTGCGTGCCGTGGTGCAGAGTGTGATTGTCGCCAGCCGTCCCAACGGCAACCGCAAAGGCGGTGTGGTGTGGCACACGCAGGGTTCGGGCAAGAGCATCGAAATGACGTGTCTCGCAGGCCGTTTGATGACGGCTCCCGAAATGAACAATCCGACCATTGTCGTCGTCACTGACCGCAACGACCTCGACGGCCAGCTCTTCGAGACCTTTGCGGGAGCGTCGGAGCTGCTGCGGGAAACCCCCGCTCGGGCCGACACCCGCCCCGACCTGCGGGCCAAGCTCGCCAATCGCCCGTCGGGCGGCATCATTTTCACCACCATCCAGAAGTTCGCTCCTTTCGAGGATGAGGACGGCTATCCGCTGCTGACCGACCGCGAGAACATCGTCGTCATCTGCGACGAGGCCCACCGCTCGCAATACGGGTTTTCGGCAAGGCTGACGGGGGTCAAGGATTCGGCGGGCGTGTCGGGCACGGTGCTTTCGACGGCGGTTCGCTACGGGCACGCCCATTACTTGCGGGAGGCGTTGCCGAACGCGACCTTCGTCGCCTTCACGGGCACGCCGATTTCTTCCGAGGACAAGGACACGCAGGCGGTGTTCGGCAGCTATGTCCATATCTACGACATCGAGCAGGCCGTCAAGGACGGCGCCACTGTTCCCATTTATTACGAGAGCCGACTTGCCAAGCTGGAACTGAAACCCGAGGAGATGCCGCTCATCGACGACGAGGTCGATGAACTGACCGAGGACGACGAGGAATCGGCCAAGGCCCAGCACCTTCGCCGCTGGGCGGCCTTGGAAAAAATCGTCGGGGCGCCGCCCCGCATCCAGAAGGTCGCCGAGGATTTGGTGCAGCATTTCGAGAACCGCCTCGCCGCCCAAACGGATGAAGTCCGTCGCGATGCACACGGCGGCAAGGCGATGCTGGTCGGCATGAGCCGAGAGGTGTGCGTCCATCTTTACAACGCCATCGTGGCCCTGCGACCCGAGTGGCACGATGACGACCCCGTGAAGGGAGCCATCAAAATCATCATGACGGGTTCGGCATCGGACAAGGCGTTGCTGAAACCGCACATCTACCCGAAGGAAATCAAGAAGCGGCTCGAAAAGCGGTTCAAAGACCCCGCCGACCCGATGAAGCTGGTCATCGTTCGGGATATGTGGCTGACGGGCTTCGATGCCCCGTGCGTGCATACGATGTATGTCGATAAGCCGATGAAGTCGCACAACCTGATGCAGGCCATCGCCCGCGTGAATCGGGTGTTCAAGGACAAGGTAGGCGGGCTGGTGGTCGATTACATCGGCATCGCCACCGAACTGAAACAGGCACTCGTCGAATACACCCACTCCAAGGGCAAAGGCAGGCCGACCATCAAGGCCGAGGAAGCCCTCGACATCCTCGTCGAGAAAATGAGCATCCTGCGGGCGATGCTGCACGGCTTTGAATATTCGGAATTCCGCACCAAAGCTTTGTCGCTGCTGGCGGGTGCCACAAACCATGTGCTCGGGCAGGAGGACGGCAAGAAGCGATTCGCCGACCAGGTGCTTTCGGCGAGCAAGGCGTTTGCCCTGTGCTGCACGCTGGACGGAGCGTTGGCCCATCGTGACGAGCTGGCTTTTTTCCAGGCCATCAAATCGGCACTGACCAAGCACACCACGCAAAACAAGAAGTTATCCGACGAGGCTAAGGAACACGCCCTGCGGCAAATCATCTCGGGGGCACTGGTGTCCGACGAGGTCATCGACATTTTCGCGGCGGCGGGCCTGAACAAGCCGAACATCGGCATCCTGACCGACGAGTTTCTCGACGACGTGCGGCACATGGAGCACCGCAACCTTGCCGTCGAGCTGCTGGAACGGTTGTTGAAGGACGACATCAAGTCCCGATTCAAGACCAACGTGGTGCAGGGGCAGAAGTTCTCGGCGCTGCTGGAGGCCTCGCTCATACGTTATCGCAATCGGGCCATCGAGACTGCACAGGTCATCGAGGAACTCATCGAGATGGCGAAGTCGTTCAACGAGGCGGCACGTCGCGGCGACGAGCTGGGGCTTTCCGGCGACGAACTGGCTTTCTATGACGCACTCGAAACCAACGAGTCATCCGTGCGGGAGCTGGGCGATTCCGTGTTAAAGGAAATCGCCCGCCAGCTCACCAACTACCTGCGCAAAAACCTGTCGGTCGATTGGTCGGTGCGGGAAACGGTGCGGGCCAAGATGCGGGCACAAATCAAGCTGATATTGAAGCGGCACAAATACCCGCCCGACATGGAAACCCGTGCCGTCGAACTGGTGTTGAAGCAGGCCGAGGTCTTATCAGAAGTCTGGATGGCATGAGCGCTAAAGACCACCCCGCCCACACCCCGATGATGCAGCAGTACCTGGGCATCAAGGCGCAGCATCCCGACATGCTGCTGTTCTACCGCATGGGCGACTTCTACGAGCTGTTTTTTGAGGACGCCGAAAAGGCCGCGCGGCTGCTCAACATCACGCTCACCACGCGCGGCGCGTCCGCCGGTGCGCCCATCAAAATGGCCGGCGTGCCGTATCACAGCGCCGAGCAGTACCTCGCGCGTCTCTTGAAGCTCGGCGAATCGGTGGTGATCGCCGAGCAGGTCGGCGACCCCGCGACGAGCAAGGGCCCGGTCGAACGCCAGGTCACGCGCATCGTCACCCCCGGCACGCTCACCGATTCGGGCCTGCTCGACGAAACGCACGACACGCTGATTCTGGCGATCGCCCCCGGCAGGGTTTATACAGCGCCCGGCCACGCTGGGCACAGCGGCGAGGCACTTGGCGTCGCCTGGCTCAACCTTGCGGCGGGCCGCTTCCAGGTCGCGGAAATCCCCTCGTCTGCGCTGCCGGCCCTGCTGGCGCGCATTCGCCCGGCCGAAATCCTCGCGCCGGACGATTTCGCTTTCGATTCAGGCTGTCCGGTGCGGCGTCTCGCACCCTGGCAATTCGATACCGCCAGCGCCGCAACGCGGCTCGCCGCGCAACTGGGCAGCCGCGACCTGGCCGGATTCGGCGTGGCGGACCTGCACCACGCCGTCGCCGCCGCCGGTGCCCTGCTCGACTACATCCAGGCCACCCAGCGCACGGCCTTGCCGCACATTCAGTCGATACACGCCGAACGCGACGGCGAATTCGTGCAACTCGACGCCGCCACCCGGCGCAATCTGGAACTGACCGAAACCCTGCGCGGGGAGGCCGCGCCCACACTGCTGTCGGTGCTCGACACCACCGCCACCGGCATGGGCACGCGCCTGCTGCGGCACTGGCTGCACCACCCGCTGCGTGACCGCAAAGTTTTAACCCAGCGACGCGACGCCATCGGCGTATTCGTGAGCGCGCCGGATGCCGCGTCGAGCGTGACGCACCGGCTCAAGGGCTGTGCGGACGTGGAGCGCATCGCTGGCCGCATTGCGCTGAAAAATGCCCGTCCGCGCGACCTGTCCGGCCTGCGCGACACGCTCGCGCTGCTGCCGGAACTGGCGACCGCGCTGCCCGACGACGGCGCACGCCTCGCCGCGCTGCGCGCCGAACTGGCTGCCTGCCCCGACCTCCACACCCTGCTCGCCCGCGCCGTGTTGCCCGAGCCCGCCAGCGTGCTGCGCGAGGGCGGCGTCATCGCCGACGGGTTTGACGCCGAACTCGACGAACTGCGCGTGCTCACGCGCGACGCCGGTTCCTTCCTGCTGGAACTGGAAACGCGCGAACGCGCGCGCAGCGGCATCGGCACCCTCAAGGTCGAATACAACAAGGTGCACGGCTTCTACATCGAAGTCAGCCGCGCGCAGGCCGACAAGACGCCGGTGCCCGACGACTACCGCCGCCGCCAGACGCTTAAGAACGCCGAGCGCTACATCACGCCCGAGCTGAAGGCCTTCGAGGACCGCGCACTGTCGGCGCAGGAACGCGCGCTGGCGCGCGAGAAAATGCTGTTCGAGGCGCTGCTCGATACGCTGACACCGCACGTCCCCGCCCTGCTCGCGATTGCCGCTGCGCTCGCCGAGCTCGACGTGCTGGCCAGCCAGGCCGAGCGCGCGGCAACGCTGAAACTGTCCGCGCCCGATTACAGCGACGAACCCGGCATCGTCATCCGGGGCGGACGCCATCCCGTGGTCGAGGCACAGGTCGAGCACTTCATCGCCAACGACGTCGTGCTCAACCGCACCCGGCAGATGCTGCTCATCACCGGCCCCAACATGGGTGGCAAATCCACCTACATGCGGCAGACCGCGCTGATCGCCCTGCTCGCCTGCTGCGGGCTGTGGGTGCCGGCCACCTCGGCAAAAGTCGGCGACATCGACCAGATCTTCACCCGCATCGGCGCGTCGGACGATCTGGCGGGCGGGCGTTCGACCTTCATGGTCGAAATGACCGAGACCGCACACATCCTCAACAACGCCAGCGCCAACAGCCTGGTGCTACTCGACGAAATCGGGCGCGGCACCTCCACCTTCGACGGCCTGGCGCTGGCCTGGGCCGTGGCGCGGCACCTGGTCACCGCCACGCGCGCCTTCACCTTGTTTGCTACGCATTATTTTGAACTGACGCAACTCGCCAACGAATTCAGGCAGCTCGCCAACGTCCATCTCGACGCCAAGGAACACGGGGCTGACCTCGTGTTCCTGCACGCCGTGGAAGAAGGCCCCGCCTCGCAAAGCTACGGCATCCAGGTCGCGCGCCTGGCCGGCGTGCCCAGCCCCGTCATCCTCGCCGCGCGCCGCCACCTGCGTGAACTGGAAGACGCGCAACTCCAGCCCGGCCCGCAGGGCGATCTGTTTGCCGCCCACCTGCCCAACGATGCGCCGCCGCATCCCGCGCTGGATCAGTTGCGCGAACTCGACCCGGATTCGCTCACCCCGAAGGCGGCGCTGGACATGCTCTATGCCTTGAAAGCCCAGCTATGAAAAGCGTGCGGCCCGGCACGCCCGCCGCATCGCGGGAAAATGCGGCAACCCGGCGCTGAAACAGGCGTCCGCCGATTCAGCGCACCTCGGCCAGGTTTTGCTCGGCCAGATTTGTGTCGAACAGGCCGGCCGATTACCAGTTGGTTTCGCGTTCCGCCGTCGCCGAAACCTTGTGAATGCTGATATCCGCGCCGTTGAATTCAGATTCCGAATCCAGCCGCAGGCCGACCGTTTTCTTCAGCACGCCATACACGACGAAGCTGCCGGTAAGCGCGATGCCGATGCCGCACAGGGTTCCGATCCCCTGTGCGACGAGGCTTACACCACCGGTTCCTCCCAGCGCTTCGAGACCGAAAATTCCCGCCGCGACTCCGCCCCACGCGCCGCACAGCCCATGCAGCGGCCACACCCCCAGCACGTCGTCGATTTTCCACTTGTTCTGCGTGACCATGAACATCCACACGAACAGGGCGCCGGCGATGGCGCCTGTCGCCAGCGCACCCAGCGGATGCATTAGGTCGGAACCCGCGCACACCGCCACCAGCCCAGCGAGCGGGCCATTATGAATGAAGCCGGGGTCGTTCTTGCCGATGAAGAGCGCGGTCAGCGTGCCACCCACCATGGCCATCAGCGAATTCACCGCCACCAGGCCGGACACTGACTCGATCAATTGCGCCGACATCACGTTGAAGCCGAACCAGCCCACGGTAAGTATCCACGCGCCGAGCGCGAGAAAGGGGATATTCGACGGTGGATGTGCGGAAACCAGGCCATCCCGCGTGTAGCGCCCGCGCCGCGCGCCCAGAAGCAGCACGGCCGGCAAAGCGATCCAGCCGCCGACCGCGTGTACCACCACCGAGCCGGCGAAGTCGTGGAATTTTGCACCGGTCAGGGCTTCGATCCAGGCTTGCAGACCGTAGTTGCCATTCCAGACGATGCCCTCGAAGAAGGGGTACACCAGGCCAACCAGTGCGAAGGTCGCGGCGAGCTGAGGGTTGAAGCGCGCGCGTTCGGCGATGCCGCCAGAGACGATGGCCGGGATTGCCGCAGCAAACGTCAACAGGAAAAAGAATTTGACCAGATCGTAGCCGTTGTTCGCCGCCAGCGTCGCCGCGCCGGAAAAAAAGCTCACGCCGTAGGCGACGCTGTAGCCGATGAAAAAATAGGCAATGGTGGAAATCGAGAAGTCGGTGAGTATCTTGACCAGCGCGTTGACCTGATTCTTCTTGCGCACCGTGCCGAGTTCCAGGAAAGCGAAGCCCGCATGCATGGCCAGAACCATGATGCCGCCCAGGAGGACGAACAGGACATCGCTGCCCGATTTCAAGGCTTCCATAGAGTACGCTCCTCGCTGTGTGCTGCGGCAGCATTAAGCAACAGGCGTACCAGAAAGATAACGCTTTGATTCAATTTATATCCCGCCTTGCATCCGTGCTCGATGCGCACCACATCGGTGCACTCGGAAAAATCCGGCACCACGATGTCGCATCGGCCTGGACAAAGTATCGACAGTACGATACAGGCTGGCGAAGCAGGCGGGTTCGGGGTCAAGGCTTGTCGCGCGATTCGGCCTCGATGCGGTCCAGTTCGGCATCCATATCCGCCTCGGAGAGCGGCTGGTAGTCGTCGTTCGTGGAGCCAGAAGCAGGCCGACTTACGAGTGCGGCCACCAGAATGCCCAGTTCATAAAGTATCCACAGCGGCAGCGCGAGCATGAACTGCGAAATGATGTCCGGCGGCGTGAAGATCGCGCCGACGACGAAAGCGCCGACGATGACGTAGGGCCGGATCTCGCGCAGCCTGGCGACGGATACCATGCCCATCTTCACCAGCAGCACCACCGCCACCGGAACCTCGAAGGTGATACCGAAAGCCATGAACAGCGTCATCACGAAATCGAGATACTTACCGATGTCGGTCATCACAGCCACGCCCTCGGGCGCCACCCCCACGATGAAACCGAACACCACAGGAAAGACGAAAAAATAGGCGAAGGCCATGCCCGTCAGGAACAGGATCACGCTGGCGACGACCAGGGGCACGCCGATGCGTTTTTCATGCTGGTACAGACCCGGCGCGACAAAGGCCCAAGCCTGGTAGAAAACCCAGGGCAGGGCAAGCAGGAAGGCCGTCATCAAGGTGACCTTCATGGGCACGAAAAAGGGGGTGGTGACCTCGGTGGCGATCATCTGCCCGCCCTGCGGCAGCGAGGCGAGCATCGGCTTGGCGAGCAGGGCGTATAAATCCTGCGCCCAGGGAAACAGGCAGACGAACAGAATCACAATCGCCAATACCGCGCGCAGCAGGCGGTCCCGCATCTCGATCAGGTGCGAAATGAAGGTGTCTTCCCGGTCGCTCATGCGGATTTTCCTGCCGGGCCGGGGTTCTGGTCTGGCTCGTCGAGCGGCAGGCTTTGCTGCTGCACGCCCGACTCGGCCGAGATGCCGGGTTCCATATCCCCGGCCACGGCCGGCCGGCCGCCCTCAGTCGCAGCCATCGCGGCCATTACCTTACCGATGTTTCCCGTTTCGTTGCGCAGATAATCATCGACTGCCGTGGCCTGCTGTTCGACTTTTCCCGCCGCTGACTCGACGGACGCCCTGAATTCCTGTCCGACGCGGCGCAGTTCGTCTGCCTGCATTTCGCGGCTGATGTCGGATTTGACAGTGGAGACATAGCGCTGCATGCGC
>CAZOVQ010000058.1:6564-9940 GCA_964583195.1 uncultured Thiobacillus sp. | reverse complement strand
ATTGTCTCAGATCGCGCCGCCGGGCGTGGCGAGGAATAAATCAGTGTTTCCTTAGTACTCAGTCATCAACAATTCAAGATATTCCGATCCTATTTTAATGTCCTCGACCTGGGCGCCTACCAGATCGGGAACCAGGGCGATTTCGAGAAACTGCGCCAGCGTCACGCCCTGCGCGTTGCGGTGCGTCACCCACCACACCCCGGCACACGCGGTTTCGTCGATTGATGACTCGCCATTGGCGTCGAGCGTGATGTGCAGCTCACCCTGCCCCAGTTTCGCGCGCAGCCAGTCCAGGTCGGCGGGTGTCAGCGGCAGAGCGGTGAGGTCGATGGCGGCCGATTCGCCATGGTCGATCAGGCACTGTACCCGCGCGTGCAGTTCGCGCAGCAGCGGGGGCGCGTTGCCACTGAGGCCGGCTGCGGAAGGTACGATCCGCACGGGAATGCGCTCAAGCGACATCGTGCCAGGCGCGTATCAGGTCATGAATGGCCGCGCAGGCGGACGGAATCGCCGCGGCCACGGCGGGCGTGGGATGCTCGCCCCAGTCGACGACTGAGGGCTGGATCGCAAGCATCGCCCGCTTCTCCGGCCAGTGCCCCGCCAGCATGGCAATCGCGCGCAGATCGGTGAGCCCCACTTCGTGTACGGTGGACTTGCGGTTGCCCATCAGAAAACGGTCCATCGCTTCCCCTTCCAGCAGGGTCCACTCGCCGGGTCGGGAGCGGATATTGGCGGCATCGACGACTATCAGCGCGTCCGCCTCCTCGATCGGCCCCGCCAGGGTGAACGACAGCGTGCCGCCGTCGAGCAGGGTCACGTCCTCGCGCCGGCCCAGTTCGGGTTCGAGCGCCTGCAACACATGTATCCCCACGCCTTCGTCGCTGAGCAGGGTATTGCCGATGCCGAGCACGAGCGTTTTCATCCAGGTCAATCTATCAGCCGGTTCCTGGAAAAACAACCGAGTAAACTACTCAACTATCTGATATTCATAATAAATTTGTCACATATTCGCGAACCGATCCGCGGCGGATGGCCTATACTGGGCCGAGTTCCGCCGAAACGAATGTCCATGTGCCTTGCCATTCCCATGCAGATTGAAATCCTGGACGGCTACACCGCCCGCTGCCAGGCCAAGGGCGTGTGGCGCGACGTCAGCCTGTTCATGATGCAGGACGAAATGCCGGAAGTCGGTGACTATGTCATGGTGCACGTCGGTTATGCGATCCAGAAAGTCAGCGAGGCCGACGCACGCAGTTCGTGGGAACTGCTCGACCATATGCTGGAAGAACAGGCTCCGGAGGTGGGGAGTGCATGAACTCGTCATCGCACAGGCTCTGGTCGAACAGGTGGAAAACGTGGTCCGCCAGCACAACGCCCGTGCCGTTTCCTTGATCCGTGTGCGCATCGGCCCGCTCGCCGGCGTCGTTCCCGAACTGCTGGGCAGCGCCTTCCCGCTCGCCGCCGCAGGCCGCGCGATGGAACACGCCGTGCTCGACCTCGTTGCCGCACCGATCCGCGTGCGCTGCCAAACCTGCGGCACAAAGACCGAAGCCGCGATGAACCGCCTCGTCTGCGGCGCCTGCGGCGACTGGCACACGCAGGTCATTTCCGGCGACGAACTGCTACTCGAAAGCGTCGAACTCGAAACCGCGCCGTCCCTGACCCCCATTCCCTAGCTCCTAGCCCCTAAAAAATGTGTGACACCTGCGGCTGCAACCTCACTCCCGGCAATCGGCATCTCGCCTTCAAGCCCGTCGCCAAGGGCGCCACCGCGGTGTCGGTATTGAAAGGCCTGCTGCAGAAGAACGACGACCAGGCCGGCCACAACCGCGAGCACTTCGACCGCCGCGGCATGCTCGCGATCAACCTGATGTCCTCGCCCGGCTCCGGCAAGACTGCGCTGCTCGAAGCCACGCTCGCGGCCCTGAAAACCGAATTCACCTGTGCGGTGATCGAGGGCGACCTCGAAACCGAGAACGACGCCGAGCGCATCCGCGCCCAGGGCGTGCAGGCACACCAGATCGTCACCGGCACCGCCTGCCACCTCGACGCCCACCTGGTACACGACGCGCTGCACCACATGAACCTCGACGGCGTCGACATCCTGTTCATCGAGAACGTCGGCAACCTCGTCTGCCCGGCGAGCTTCGACCTCGGCCAGCACCTCAACGTCACCCTGCTCTCGGTCACCGAGGGCGACGACAAGCCGGCCAAGTATCCGGTGATGTTCCGCGCCGCCGACGCCATGCTGCTGACCAAGACCGATCTCTTGGCCGTGCTCGACGACTTCGATTGCGACAAGGCCGAGGCGCACCTGCGCGATCTGGCCAACCCGGCCCCGGTACTGCGCCTGTCGGCGCGCAAGGGCCCGGGCATGGAGTCCTGGCTGGACTGGCTGCGCGAGCAGCTCGCTGCCCAGCGCGCGCGTGTCGCCATCGGCCAGTCGCGCCGCCCGGCCATCCAGCCGGACGGCCAGCAATACCACAACGCCACGGCCTGATGGACGAATCGCGCGTCTGGCTGGAGAAGCTCCACGCCCTCGACTTTGAGCACACGATCAAGATCATGAACGTGTGCGGCGGCCATGAGCGCTCGATCACCCACGCCGGCCTGCGCGGCGCGCTGCCGAAATGGATCGAGCTGGTCCCCGGCCCCGGCTGCCCGGTGTGCGTGTGTCCGGAGGAAGACGTCTACCAGGCGATCCAGCTTGCGCTGCAAAACAAGGTCATCCTGGCCGCCTTCGGCGACATGCTGCGGGTGCCGGTCAACGTGAAAAAGGGCGAGGTGCGTTCGCTCGCCGAGGCGCAGGCCGCCGGCGCCGACGTGCGGCCGATCGCGAGCCCGCTCGATGCGAGGAAGATTGCGCTGGCGAACCCCGGCCGCCCGGTGGTGTTCTTCGCCGCCGGCTTCGAGACCACCACCGCGCCGGTCGCGGCGATGCTCGCCGAGGGCATTCCGGACAACCTGTCCATCCTGCTGTCCGGCCGCCTGACCTGGCCGGCCGTCGCCATGCTGCTCGACTCCGGCAGCCCCGGGTTCGACGCGCTGGTCGCGCCCGGCCACGTCTCCACCGTGATGGGGCCGGAGGAATGGCGCTTCGTCGTGGACCGACACGAAATTCCGTGCGCCGTCGCCGGCTTCGGCACCGAGTCGCTGCTTGCCGCCTTCCATTCCGTGCTGCGCCAGGTGCAAAGCGGCGAGCGCTTCCTCGACAATTGCTACCCGGAAGTCGTCCAGCCCGGCGGCAACCCGACCGCGCAGCGTTTCATGCACGCGGCGCTCGACATCGTCGATGCCAACTGGCGCGGCATCGGCGTCATTCCACAATCCGGCTACGCGCTGAAGCCGCAATTCGCGCGGCACGACGCACGCCTGC
>CAZOVQ010000058.1:0-6464 GCA_964583195.1 uncultured Thiobacillus sp. | reverse complement strand
GTCGGCCCCTGCATGGTGTCGGACGAAGGCGCCTGCCGCATCTGGTGGGCGGGCGGCGTGCGCGCAGCCGCCGATGCCTGAACGCAGCGCGCGATTCATCACGATCGGCGGCCGGGTGCAGGGGGTGGGCTTCCGTCCCTTCGTCCACCGGCTTGCGCACGCGCACCACATCACGGGCTGGGTACGCAATGCCAGCGGCACGGTGGAAATTCACGCTGCAGGCGAACCGGCGCAGCTGCTTCGTTTCTGCGAAGCCCTGCTCGCCGAGGCGCCGCCGCTGTCGGTGCCCGGCCCGCTCAGCGTCACCGCCTGCCCCGCGGAACAGGTCGAAGGATTTGCCATCCGCGACAGCGCAGACGCAGCGCAGTCCGATATCCACCTGCCGCCCGACGGTTTCGTCTGTGACGCTTGCCTGGCGGAACTCCGCGACCCGACCGACCGCCGCTACCGCCACCCCTTCATCAACTGCACCCAGTGCGGGCCCCGCTACACTCTCGTCACCTCCCTGCCCTACGACCGCCCCAACACGGCCATGCGCGATTTCATGCTATGCCCGGATTGCCGCAGCGAATACGAAAACCCGCTCGACCGCCGCTTCCATGCCGAGCCGATTGCCTGCCCCGCGTGCGGGCCGCACCTGCATTTCGTGTCGGGCGCGACGGGTATCGACGGCGACGAAGCCACGCTCGCCGCCACCGTCGCCGCGCTGCGCGCCGGCAAGATCGTCGCGGTAAAAGGCATCGGCGGTTACCACCTGCTGTGCGACGCGACGAACGACACCGCCGTCACCACCTTGCGCGCACGCAAGCCGAGGCCGACAAAACCTCTTGCAATCATGTTCGGCGACATCGATTCACTGCGCATGTTTGTCGATATGGGCCATGGACTCGAATCCCTGCTGAACTCGCCCGAACGCCCCGTCGTGCTGATGCCGAAACGCCGCGCTTCCACGCTCTCCGCGCACATCGCCCCCGGCCTTGCCGAAATCGGCTGCCTGCTGCCCTATTCGCCGTTGCACGCACTGCTGCTCGCCGACTTCGGCGGGCCGCTCGTCGCCACTTCGGGCAATCTCTCCGGCGAACCGGTGCTGACTGACAACAGCGAAGCACAGGCACGGCTTTCGCATCTGGCCGACGCCTTCCTGCACCACGACCGCCCCATCGTGCGGCCGGCCGACGACCCGGTGTATCGCGTGATCGCCGGCGTGCCGCGTCCGCTGCGCCTCGGGCGCGGCAGCGCGCCGCTGGAACTCGATCTGCCCGCCCCGCTTGCCGAACCCGTGCTCGCGCTCGGCAGCCACATGAAGAACACCGTGTGCCTTGCCTGGGGCACGCGCGCCGTCGTCTCGCCACATATCGGCGAGCTCGACAGTCCACGCAGCCTCGACACGCTGGCGCAGGTGGCGGCGGATCTGCAGCGGCTGTATCGGGCAAAGGCCACGCAACTGATCGTCGACCGTCATCCCGGCTACGGTTATCGCCGCTACGCACGCGACAGCGGCCTGCCGGTGAACGAAGTCTGGCATCACCACGCACACGCCTCGGCGCTGGCCTGGGAATTCCCGGACGTGGCGGACTGGATCGTGTTCGCCTGGGACGGCGTCGGCCTCGGCGCGGACAACACGCTGTGGGGCGGCGAGGCCTTCACCGGCGCACCCGGCCGCTGGCGGCATGCCGCCTCGTTCCGTCCGTTCCGCCTGCCCGGCGGCGACAAGGCCGGACGCGAGCCATGGCGGGCGGCCGCCGCGCTGCTGTGGGAAACCGGCAAGACCGCCCCGTTTGCTCCCGAACCGCTGCATCAGGCTTGGACAGCGCACCGCAACAGTCCGGCAACCACCTCGGTCGGCCGCCTGTTCGACGCGGCCGCGGCCCTGTGCGGCCTGTGCACCCACGCAGGTTTCGAAGGCGAAGGACCGATGCGGCTCGAAACCCTGGCGGCTTCCGGAAACGGTGAAACAGTCGCCCTGCCGCTGACGCGCGATGCACTGGGCGTGTGGCGCAGCGACTGGGCACCACTGTTGCCTCTTGTGACAGATGGCGGTCGCACGTCCGTCGCACGTGCTGCGTCTTTCCATCTCAGTCTTGCGCAGGCGCTGGTCGAACAGGCGAAACAATTGCGCGCACAAACCGGGATCGCCCAGATCGGCCTCACCGGCGGCGCGTTCCAGAATCGCGTGCTGGCCGAAGCCGCGATCCGCGGGCTCGAAGCCGAAAACTTCATCGCCTTTTTGCCGCAGCGGCTCCCGGTGAACGATGCCGGGTTAAGCTTCGGCCAGATCATCGAGCACCTCTACCAATAAACCCCATGGACGACACCCGCATCCTTCTCGCCCACGGCAACGGCGGCCGCCTGATGCGCGAACTCATCGCCGACGTCTTCGTGCGCCATCTCGGCAATCCCCTGCTCGACGCCAACGCCGATGCGGTGACCCTGCCGCGCCTCGACGGCGAACTCATGGTCACGACCGACGGCTTCACCGTCGAGCCGCTCGAGTTTCCCGGCGGCGACATCGGCTCGCTGGCGGTGCACGGCGTGGTCAACGACCTTGCCGTGGCCGGTGCCGATCCGGTCTACTGCACGCTCTCCGCGCTGATCGAGGAAGGCCTGGAAATCGCGAAGCTGGATCGCTACATCGCCAGCTTCGCACGCGCCGCCCGGCACAACCACATGGCCGTGGTCGCCGGCGACACCAAAGTGCTGCGGCGCGGCGAAGGCGGCGGCCTCTACCTCACCGTCACCGGCGTCGGCGTGCGGCGCGCCGCCACCCGGCTCGCCATCGACCGCATCGCGCCGGGCGACGTGGTGCTGGTCTCGGGTCCGGTTGGCGACCACGGCATCGCGGTGATGCTGGCGCGCGAACAGTTCGGCCTGTCCGGTAGCCTGCGTTCGGATTCCGCCTCGGTGCTGCCACTGGCTCGCGCCATCCGCGATTTCCCAGACCTCAAGTTCATGCGCGATCCCACACGCGGCGGACTCGCCAGCGTCGCCCACGAGATCGCGCGCGCCAGCGGCCACAGCATCGCGCTCGAACAGAATGCAGTACCGCTGCGGCCCGAAGTCGTCTCGGTATGCGACATGCTCGGCTACGACCCCTATTTTCTTGCCTGCGAAGGCCGCATCGTCGCAATCGTCGACCCCTTCGCCGCCGACGAAGTGCTAACACGCTGGCGCGCCCTGCCGGAAGGCAGCGACGCCGCCCTCATCGGCCGCGTCGAAACCGGCGGCGGACGCGTGATCCTGGAAACGGGATTGGGCGGACTGCGCGTGATCGACGAACTGGAGGACGATCCGCTGCCGCGGATATGCTGATCTATCGAAGTCCGTTGCTCGGTTTGAGAAAACAGGCAGGTCGCTTGTTCAGCCGAAGCGGCCGGTGGGTTGGTTAGCCCGTTTTTTCGTAACCGCCCGCATCGCTGAATTCATACCCATCAGCAATGGGCGTCGTGAAATCGCCGGCAAGCCCGGCGCGGCGCACGGGCTTGCCAAGCCCCCGAGCGCGCCGCAAGATGCGGGGCGTTTCGTTTCCGGCGCCGGTCTGTGACTTCAGTCACGCAGCGGGAAATTTTCCGGGATTATCATTTGCTCCGGACAAGGCCCGACCGCAACGGGACTGTAGCATCCGTGTGATGTAATCCGCTTTTGCGTCAAAATCGTGAATGGCCGTTTGCCCCGCCCCGGCCCCGATGGGACGCCCAGGCAATGGCCAGGACTGTAGGTCGTGAACACTTTCCCGACGTCTGTCTACGGAAAGATCGGCCAAACCTGCACGTTCTTCACCTCAAGGATCAGACCCATGCAGCATTCATTCTCGTTGACCGCACGCCAGGCCCAATCCGGGTTCACCCTGCTCGAATTGCTGGTGGTGCTGGTCATTCTGGGTCTTCTGGCCGGTTACGTCGCGCCGCGCTATTTTTCACAGGTGGGGAAGTCCGAGGTGAAGACGGCACGGGCGCAGATTGTGGCGCTGGAAAAGGCGCTCGATCAGTATCGGATCGATACCGGACGCTACCCCGGCGGCGAGCAGGGGCTGGCGGCGCTCAATGTCCGGCCTGCCGACGAGGCGCGCTGGGACGGGCCGTATCTGAAGAAGGCGGTGCCCAACGACCCCTGGGGCAAGCCTTACCAGTACCGCAATCCGGGCGAGCACGGCGAGATCGATCTTTTTTCCTTCGGCCGCGACGGCCAACCGGGCGGCGACGGCGACGGCGCGGATATCGGCAACTGGCAGTGAAACCATGCGTTATCGGGTAAAGGCCCTGCGTCCGGGCACAGGGGTGACGGCGCTGACGGTCGAGGCGCTGGACGAGGCCGAGGCCAGCGCGCGCCTCGCGCGCGAGGGTGCGCAGGTGCTGTCCGTGGTCGCCGCGCGTGGTGTTTTTCTCGCGGCACGGCGGGCGCGTTTTCCGCTGCTGCTGTTCACGCAGGAATTGATCGCGCTGCTGGACGCGGGGCTGACCCTGACCGAGGCACTGGAGACGCTGGCCGAAAAGGAGAGCCGTGCCGAATCGCGCCAGTCGATCGAACGCCTGCTTGGCGCGATGCGTGAGGGCAAGCCGTTTTCCGCCGCGCTCGCGGCGCAGGGTGAATCTTTTCCGCCGCTGTATACGGCCACGGTGCGGGCGGCGGAATCGACGGGCGACCTGTCGCCGGCGCTTGCACGCTATGTCAGCTACCAGGATCAGATCGACACGGTGAAAAAGAAAGTGCTGTCAGCGTCGATCTACCCCTTGCTGCTGATCGGCGTGGGCACGCTGGTGATCGCATTCCTGCTCGGTTTCGTGGTGCCGCGCTTTGCCTCGGTATACGCCGACGCCGGCCGCGACCTGCCCTGGATGTCGCGCCTGCTGCTGGCCTGGGGCGAAGCCATGGCGGCGCACGGCGGCTGGATCGCGGCGGGCGCGGCGGCGCTCGCCGTGGCGCTGGTTGCGGCGCTGGCGCGACCGCCGGCGCGGGCAATGCTGACACGGCTGGCCTGGCGCGCGCCGGGCATAGGCGCGCACCTGCGCACCTTCGAGCTGGCGCGCTTCTATCGTAGCCTCGGCATGCTGCTCGCCGGCGGCATTCCGGTCGTGTCCGCACTCGGCATGGTGTCGGGGCTGTTGTCGGCGCATCTGCGCAGCGGCGCGGCCGTGGCGATGGACGCGATGCGGCGCGGCGAATCGATTTCTGCCGCCTTCGCCCGTGGCGATCTGACCACGCCGGTGGCCGCGCGGCTTTTGCGCGTGGGCGAAAAAAGCGGCCGCATGGGCGAGATGATGGAACGCGTCGCCGTCTTCCACGACGAGGAAATGGCGCGCTGGGTGGACTGGTTCACGCGGCTTTTCGAACCGCTCCTGATGGCTTTCATCGGGCTGGTCATCGGCCTGATCGTGGTGCTGCTCTACCTGCCCATTTTCGAACTCGCGGGGTCGATCCAGTGAATGCGCCGCACCCCGCGCTCGCGCCCGACACGCTCGCGGCACTGCGCCGCGAGGCGGTGGCGGCGGGACAGATGCTGCTGCCGCGCCTGCAGGAACAGTTCGGCTTGTCCGCCGAAGCGGCGCTGGCGGCGCTGGCGGCGCACGTGCGTCTGCGCGCTTTCGACATGGGCTCGCTCAATGCGCTGACTCCCGACTTTTCGCGCCTGGATTTTGGCGAGGCCGTGCGCCGGCATTGTCTCGCCGCGCACGACGCCGAGGGGCGGCTGTGGCTGCTGCTGGCCGACCCGTTGGATCAGACCGGCCGCGCCTACGCCGCGCATGTGCTCGACGCGCCTTTCGATCTGGGGCTGGCGCACCCGGCCGATCTCGCCGCGCTCCTTGCCCGCCACGAAGAAGGGCTGCGCGCGATGGAAGGGGTGGGCAGCGCCGGTCCCCGGGCCGCCGAGGACTCCGACGCCGAAACCCTGTCCTTCGCCAGCATCGCCGGTGACGCGAGCCCGGTGGTGCGGCTGGTGCGTTCGACGCTCTACGACGCGCTGAAGGCCGGCGCCTCGGACATCCACCTGGAAACCGACGCGCGCGGACTGACCGTGAAATACCGCATCGACGGCGTACTCTCGCACGTGGCGCAGGTGGCGGGCAGCGAAACTGCCGAACAGGCGATCTCGCGGATCAAGGTCATGTCCGAACTCGACATCGCCGAGCGCCGCGTGCCGCAGGACGGGCGCTTCAAGGTCGCGATCCAGGGGCGTGAGGTGGACGTGCGGGTATCGATCATGCCGAGCGTCTACGGCGAGGATGCGGTGCTGCGCATTCTCGACCGGCAGGCGCTGTCCGAGGAGCTTTCGGGTCTAACACTCGAAGGCCTGGGCTACGCCGGGGCGACGCTGGCGCGGGTGCGCAAGCTCGCCGCCGAGCCCTACGGCATGCTGCTCGTCACCGGCCCCACGGGTTCGGGCAAGACCACTACGCTGTACGCGGCCATCTCCGAAATCAACACCGGCCGCGACAAGATCGTCACCATCGAGGACCCGGTCGAATATC
>CAZOVQ010000057.1:0-10143 GCA_964583195.1 uncultured Thiobacillus sp. | reverse complement strand
TCTCGTCGTAGGGCTTGTCGTCCTCGTGCGCGCTGGCCATGGCGGGTTCCTCAGCGCGCGTAGTTCTCGGCGAGCTTGGTCACCAGCTCGTCGATGAACACGCGCATGTCCGAGGTGATGGTCTTGATGCGCGAGTTGAGATAGTTGTAGCCGAACAGCGCCGGGATCGCGACGGCCATGCCGGCGGCGGTGGCCATGAGTGCGGCCGCGATGCCGGGCGCGATGGCGTTCACATTCACGTCGCCCGAGGCGGCGATGACCGCAAAGGTGATCATCACGCCCAGCACCGTGCCCAGCAGGCCGATGAAGGGGCCGCCGGAAATGGCGATGGTGAGGAGCACCATCAGGCGCGTAAGCAAGCCCGATTCGCGCACCATGCCGGTATCCAGACTGGCGCGGATGGCATCGAGCGCCTGCGGCGATAGGTTCTTGTCCTGCGGCTTCAGGTGCGCAGCGTCGGTGTCCTTGAAGCGGTGCGACAGCTCCTGCGCAGCGATGTGGTACAGCCGGTACAGCGAGGAATGCTGGAAGGCGTCGGCCATGGCGTGCGATTTGTCGAGCGCCCCCAGGTCGGCGGACAGTTCGCGGAATTTTTCCAGGAAAGCCTGATTAGCGCGGTCCACATTGTTGACGTAGATGGCCTTGGCGATCATCACCCAGACGGCGATGACGAGCATTACAGCCAGCGCGCCGATGGCAACCCAGCCGTCCAGCGTGAGCGCCTGGAACAGCGTGCCCCAGATGCCGCCGCCTTCGCTATCGGGGCCTTCATCCTCGCCCAGCGCGACCAGCGTGCCCGTGGGCCCCTGTGCCGCCGCCACCGCCATCCAGGCGGCCGCGCGCGCCATGCCGGACAATTGCACTTCGTCGAGTTCGCCGTTGTAACCGTTGCCGATGACGAGCGGGCCGGCGGGGAGTGCTGCGCCGCCGGCTTCGCCCGCGAGTTTGCCGTCCAGATAAAGCTTCAGCACACCGTTTTCGACGACCACACCCACATGCTGCCAACTGCCGCTTGCCAGTGGCGTGGCGGAACGTGCGACGGCATCACCCGCAATCACCGTGAGCTCGCCGCCCGCAAGTTGCGCGGACACCCCCCCCGCCTGGAGCAGCGTGCCGTCCAGCGTGTCAGGTTTCAGCCACAAGGAAATGCTCCAGCCGCTGTTGGTGGACACGCCGGGCAGCGTCAGCGACTGGCCCGCAGCGAGTTTTGCGCCGCCGTTGGCAAACGAAGCCGGCACGCGCGTGCCGGTAAATGCCGTGGCATTACCGCCGGCAGGGCCGCTGTCGGCCGGGTTGCCCGAAGTTTCGTTGAAGTGATAGACCGCCGAACTGGCGTCGTAGGTGGCTTTGGCATCCGACGCGGCGGGCGCTTCCGGGTTGCCGAAATACAGCCAGGCCTGGCTGCTCGCACCCAGCGCGGGCAGTTTCACCCACACCAGCGCAAGCTGGTTGATCGCGTCCCATTTTTCGATATGGAACTTGAGTTCGCTGGCGTCATCACCGGCCACCACGCGCAGGTCGCTGCCATTTTCATTGGCCGCAAGAAAGTCGAAGTTGCCGGTGTGCAGACGCAGCAGCACCGGGGCGTCGCTCACCTCCCCGGCCGGGTTCGTCAATTCGATTTTCTTGCGCATGCTCCATTTTTCGTCCCACCAGGCATGGCTGGTCGCCGAAAACAGGGAAAGCAGCAGTACGAGCAGCGGAGCGAAAACGCGCATGGGATTGCCGGACGGAAAAATCAAGCGCCCGATTATCCGAAGCTTCGATGACGACTACGGGAAGTCGGGAATGAGCCGAACGGGCCATGCCCGGCGGACGCCCCGGTGCGCAGCGAGACGCGGCCTTGAACCCGCTCCGCCGCCGACAGTTTTTTCAGACGCGGCGGAACAGCAGGTCGTACACGCCGTGGCCGAGACGCAGGCCGCGCTGTTCGAATTTGGTGAGCGGCCGCGTATCGGGGCGCGGCACGAAACCGTCGGCGCTGTTTTCCAGCGCCGGCTCGGCCGACAGCACGGCAAGCATCTGCGCTGCGTAATCCTGCCAGTCGGTGGCAAGGTGGAGCGTGCCGCCCGGCGCGAGCCGGCTCGCCAGCAACGCGACCAACGGAGGCTGTACCAGGCGGCGCTTGTGATGGCGTTTCTTGTGCCAGGGGTCGGGGAAAAAAACCTGCACGCCGGCAAGGCTCGCCGGGGCGAGCATGTGTTCCAGCACCTCGACCGCGTCGTGCCGGATCACGCGCACGTTGGCAAGTCCGCGTTCGCCGATCTGCTTCAGCAAGGCGCCGACGCCGGGTGTGTGCACCTCGACGCCGAGATAGTCGATGTGCGGATGCGCGGCAGCGACTGCCGCCAGGCCTTCGCCCATGCCGAAACCGATTTCCAGAACGCGCGGCGCACGCCTGCCGAACGCCGCGTCCAGATCGAGCGTCTGCGGCCGATAAGGCAACAGGCAGCGCGGCCCCAGCTCGGCCAGCGCGCGCGCCTGCCCCGAACCGACGCGACCGGCACGCAGCACGTAGGATCGGATGCGCGGATGCGCCCCGGTTTCGCCGGTCATGTCCTTACTTGCTGCCGGCAATGAGGCCGGCCGTCGGCGAACTGGGGCTCGCCTGGTAGATCTTTTTCGGCATGCGTCCGGCGAGAAAGGCCTCGCGCCCGGCCTCAACCGCTTTCCGCATCGCCGACGCCATCAGCACCGGATTGTCGGCGCCGGCAATCGCCGTGTTCATCAGCACCGCATCGCAGCCGAGCTCCATCGCGATGGCCGCGTCGCTGGCAGTACCCACGCCGGCGTCGACGATCACCGGCACCGACAGGCGGTCGATGATGATTTGCAGATTCCAGGGATTGAGGATGCCCATGCCCGAGCCGATCAGGCTCGCCAGCGGCATCACCGCAACGCAGCCGATATCCTCGAGCCGTTTCGCGACGATGGGGTCGTCGGATGTATAGACCATGACCTGAAAGCCATCCTGCACCAGTACTTCGGCGGCCTTGATCGTCTCGGCGACGTCGGGATAGAGCGACTGAGGATCGCCCAGCACCTCGAGCTTGACCAGGCTGTGCCCATCGAGCAGCTCGCGCGCCAGCCGCAGGGTGCGGATCGCGTCCTCCGCGGTATAGCAGCCGGCAGTGTTGGGCAGATAGGTGTAGCGCGACGGCGGCAAAGCTTCGAGCAGGCTGGGCTGACTCGCGTCCTGGCCGATATTGGTGCGGCGAATGGCGACGGTGACGATCTCCGCCCCGGAGGCATCGACCGCGCGGCGGGTTGCGTCGAAATCCTTGTATTTCCCAGTGCCGACGAGCAGCCGGGACGAATAGGACTGACCAGCAATGAAGAGGGGTTCCATGAGGGGGTGAGGGTGAGAGTGAGGGGTTTCAGCCGCCGCCGACGGCGACGACGATTTCCAGGCGGTCGCCGTTTTCCAGGGGCGTCTCGGCATGCTGGCTGCGCGGCACGATCTCGCCGTTCTTCTCGATGGCAATGCGCTTGCCGGCCAGATCGAGCAGTTCGACGAGTCGGAACAGCGTCAGCGGAGCGGGAAAGGTACGGGCTACGCCGTTGACGACGAGTTCGATCACAGGAGTTTTGCCATGCGTGGGAGCGTTTCGGTATGATGGCGATTCTACCTTGCGGGCGTCGTATAGTGGCATTACCTGAGCTTCCCAAGCTCATGAGGAGGGTTCGATTCCCTTCGCCCGCTCCACCCCGCGGTTCCGCTCCCCCCCGCCGTTCAAGGATTCCATGACGCATCCGTTATGCTCATTGATCATGAACACGTCCACCCTGCCCGCCACGTCCTCCGCCCTGGTGCGCGAAGTGGATGCGCGCATGTCCCAGGCCTTGGGCAACTTCTTCCAGCGCAACCGCGAAACCATACTCGACGGGGTGCTGCGTGCGATCAATGGCGAGCTCACGCCTTCCATGCTCGCCGCGGGGCAAACCTGCATGGATTGGCTCAACACCCAGCCGGACCGGCTGTCCGAGGCGTTCGCCGACGCCTTCCGGCAGCCTTTGGCTGCGCACGCGGCGGACGAGCCCGTCGGCGAAATGCGTCTGGTCGACGAAGCGCAGTTCGCAAGACAACTCGATGAAAACCGGGCCGCGTCCCGGATCGCCGATGCCCTGGGCCCTGAAATCACGATCCTGTCCGCCCGTCTCGCCTGGCTGACGCAGGGCGGGGGCGATGTCAACCCCGGATCAGCCTGCGCGCCGCAGGCAATCGTTGCGGCCCTGTCGCGCGCGCTGAACGGACTGGGCTTCGACCTGAAAAGCGGTTCGCTGCTGTTGCGAAACGCCGCACCCGCCCTTGAAGATACGCTCCGCCACACCTATGCCGCACTCGACCAGTTTCTCGCCGCGCACGGCATCGAAATGGTACCGGCTGCGGCGCCCGTCGCCAGGGGGCAGCGGCCGTTCAAGCGCTCCTTCCAGGAGGTCTCCCCGGGCGCCGCCATACTTGCGCACCTGCACGGCGCATCCGCGGCCGCCATGGCGAGCGCCGGGCAGACGTCGGCCAGCCCCGCGCCCGGTGGGCTGGTCGGCGGATTCGCCGCTGGCGCGCCGCGCACGAGTTTTCTCGACAGTCTGGACTTCTGGCAGCTCAATCTGCCTCGCCTGGCGGAAATCGCTCCCGATGCCCCGGCCCTGCTGCTGCGCCAATTGCAGCGGCGCGTTCACGAAACCGATGCAGGCGCCTTCGATCTGGCCATGCTCGATGCCGTCGCCAGTCTGTTCGAATTCATCCTTGACGACCCGAACGTATCCCCTGCCTACAAGTCTGAAATCGCTCAGTTGCAGATCCCCGCCTTGCGCGTCGCCCTGTCCTCCCCCGAGTTTTTCAGTGACGACGCGCATCCGGCGCGGCGCATGATCGACCTGCTCGGGCAGGTTTCCCGGCGCTTTCCCGATTCCCACGCGATCCATGAATCGGCGCGCGAGCGGGTCGAATCGGCATGCACCCACATCATCAATCAGACCGCGCACCCGCTCGCAGCCTTCGTCGAGGCGCACGACACCCTGTCGGCCTGGTTCGGTCACGAGCGCGCACGGGCCGACGCCGGACTGGCCCTGGACGTCGCACGGCTCGAACGCATCGAGCGCCAGGAGCTTGGCACCCTGCTGGCGCTGGAAAATCTCCAGGATCTGACCGCGCGCCATGGCGCGCCCGAATCGGTGCTGCGCCGGCTGGAAGCCGCATGGGTACCGCACATGGCCACGCTCTACGTCGACGAGGCTGGCGAAGGCCCCACCTGGCGCGCCGCCAGCGCGACGCTGGCGCAACTTTTCCAGAGCCTGCGCCCGCCGCAGGACGAAGCCGCACGCGAAGCCATGCTGGCCGCGATCCCAGGTATCAATTCGGCGCTGCGCGAAGGACTGCTCGCCCAGCAGGCGACAGCGGAACAGCTCAGGGATTTTTTCGCCGCGCTCACCGCTGCGCAGGAATGCTGGATACGGCCCGCGCTCGGCCAGCCGGAAACGCTCGTCAGCCATTTCATTCCACAAACGGCTGCGCGCACCGACATAGCCTCGGCCATGCAGGAACTGTCCGAGACCCAGGCGCCCGATCCGGCGCTGCGTGAGGCCGAAGCTCTACTCGAAGGTGACTGGGTTGATTTCGATCCGCCCTACGAAGGTCTGTCCACTGCCCGCGTTGCCTGGGTCGGCGTGCACGGCTATTTTCTGTTCTGCGACAGCGACGGCGAAACCCGATTCTCGCTCGACGACGCACAGCTCGCCGATGAAATTCGTGCCGGCCGCGCCTCGATACCAGAGCAGTCACTTACCCGGAAAGCCATGTTGCGCCTGCGCACACAGCTCCAATCCGGTGCCGTCTGAGTATATTTTTCGCCAGCCCTAAAGTTCGCCGCCACGCAGCCGATTAGTCAGTTGTGCGGTTTTGCGTCCGGATTCCGGCGCATTTCGCCGACTACCGAACAGGGCAAACCCGCCGCGAGGCGGGGACGCAAAGTTTCCGGTCTCACGGATCACCCGGCGAGACAGCGGGACCGCCGGTCGTTTCCGGATGCATCCTCCCCTTTCCATGTCGGCCCGCCGCACAGACCAGCGAGGTGAGCCCATGGAGCCCGAGATGCCAGACAATTCTTCCGTAGTCGTCAACCTCAACAGGTTCGAACGCACGCGCCGCGCCCAGGCGTCGGCCGAAACGCTGGGCCTGCTGCACACCTGCCGCGACCTATTGATCGAAGGCACGGCCCGGGCCCTGACCCGCAGGGCCGAAGCCATGGAAAACACCCTGCTCGCCATGGCCGACCGCTCGCCGCTGCTCGACACGCGCAGCACCTACTATGGCGCGCAGGGCATCCTCAACAAGCAGGCGAACGAGCTATTCGCTGCCTGCAAGGATGCCTACTGCCAGTCGTTCAGCACGCACACGACGCGCGGGGAGAGCCCGCCCGCCGACAACCTGTCGGAACTGTCGCTCGTCGGCGACCAGGATTTCGAACTTGCGCTGGCCGTAGACAAGGCCACTTCCCGCCTGCGCTACCACTGCGCCGAGGAACTGGTCGCCCTGGATGCCCGCATCGCCGAACTGCTGGGCCGGGGCGACTTCGCCGAAAGTGACAACCCGCTGGGGCCGCGTGCACTGTGCACGGCCTTGCTCGACAGCATCGGCCGGATGCAGATCGAACAGAACGTGCGTCTCGTGCTGTTCAACCAGTTCGAACTGGTGCTCGCCACCGAACTTGCGTCGATTTATCAGACACTCAACCGCCGTCTCGCCGATCACGGCATCCTGCCCGACCTCAAGGCGGGCAGGAAAGCGCGCGCGCAGGGCGGCGTGGCAACCGGCGGCGTGGCAACCGGTGGGGCTGCAACGAGCGGCACCGCTTCCGGCGGCGACATATTCCGCCTGTTCGAACAGATTGCCGGCGGCGGTGGCGCAGGCGGCATCCGCGTGCCGATGCCGGGCGTCACCGGAGCCGGCCTGCCCGCTCCGACCGCCGGCGGACTCGACCTCGTCGATTCCATCAGTCAGTTGCAGCTGGGCGCGCTCGCCCTGCCCGATGGCGCCCGTTTCGAATTGCCTATCGTCGATGTCTCTTCCATCCAGAACGTGCTGCGCCTGTTGCAGCACAGTCCGGTCATGCAGACCGCCAGCCCGCTCGACGCGGTACTGGTCGACGCCGTGGCGATGTTGTTCGACGTGGTGTTCGACGAAGCGGCCCTGCCCGACCGGCTCAAGACGCAAATCGCCCGGCTCCAGATTCCGGTACTGAAGGCGGCCATGCTCGACCGCGATTTCTTCTCGCAACCGGACCACCCGGTCCGGCGCATGCTCGACGCGATCGCCGCACTGGCCGTGCATCTGCCCGACAACGCCGCGGGCAACGCGCGTCTCGCCGCAGTTTCCGCCGTGGTCGGCCGCGTGCTCGGCGAGTTCGAACGCGACATTGGCCTCTTTGCCGACGCCGCAGACGAACTCGAAACCCTGCGTGACTCGCTGGACGAAACCGCGGAGGAAGCCGCCGCAACCATCCTGCACGAGGATATCGAAGCTATCCGCCGCGACGAACGGGCCGAACTCGCCCCCGTCGTCGTGCACGATTTCATCAACCGCGCGATGAAAGAACAGGAACTCGACGACAGCGTGCGCGAATTCCTGCGCCGCGACTGGTCGAAACTCCTGAGCGCCTGCTATATCCGCGAAGGCGAACAGGGCGCGCACTTCGGCAGCCACCTCGAAACCATGCGCGAACTGGTATGGAGCGTGCAGCCCAAGGCCGACATGGACGCAAGACTGATGCTGGTGCGCATCCTGCCCGGCCTGCTGAAACGCCTGCGCGACGGCGTACAGGAAATCGACCTGGCGGAGAAAATCGCCGAGCGTTTCTTTGCCCGCCTCGTCATCCTGCACGCCAATGCCGTGCGACCGAATGCCCAGCCGGTTCCCCTGCCGGAAATATCCAGCGCCGAAATCGCCGCCATTGAAGCCGAACGTGCCGAAGCCCAGCGCGCCGAAGCCCAGGCGCTGGCCGTCGCCGAACCCGCCGCCGCCGAAACCGAGCCCGCCCCCCCCGAATTCGAGGACGCATACGCCCTGCGTGCCCGTGCGCTCGAAAAAGGCGACTGGGTCGAATTCCATTACAACGACGGCACGTTCCGCTGGGCGCGGCTCGGCTGGATCGGCGGCGTGCACAACACCTATCTATTTTCCGACCAGGACGGCATGAACAGCTTCTCGATCAGCCACGCACGCCTCGCCGACAAGATGCGACGTGGCGAAGCCGTCATCGTCGAGCGCAAGTCGATCACCGAATCGGCATTCGGCAAGCTCATGAACCTGTTCCGGCAGAAGCTCGGGCACGCATAAAAGGCGCAAAAAAACGGGCGGCCAAAGCCGCCCGTTTTTTACGCGTATCGCATTGTCGCGTATTACTTCCTGCGACGCGCGGCGGCACCGACCAAGCCCAGGCCGGCGAGCAGCATGGCCCAGGTTTCAGGCTCGGGCACCGCGGCCGTGATGCGGATCAGCTGGTCGTTGTCGCTGTCCGGATGCTGGACATTGACCCAGGCGGTATTGGGATCGAACGGATCGAAGAACAGACCGGTCGGTTCGGCGCCCTGAACCTGCAGGCCGGCCCAGCGCACCACGCCTTCGGCCACGCCGTCCTTGTTGGCATCGACGACCCTCCAGATGTCTGCGTTCGGGGTTCCCTGATCTTCGACGATGTAGAAATTCCCGTCCGCATCGATGGCGATATTGTCGGGGCTGGTGAACGCGCTGCCGACAGTCTCACCCGTGGCGAGGTTCACGGTGTTGCGGGTGACGAACTGATCCACTGCGCCGGAGGCAAGATTCACGATCCATACGTCATGGGTGCCCGTGGCAGCGAACACGATGGCCTCGTCGCCGTTGGCGAGGCGGGTGATTTCCATGTCCTCGGGGCGGTTGAAGGCGGTCGCACCCACCGCGTCGGCCAGCGCGCGGCCGTCGGCATTCGGGCCCGTGATGTCGAGATCAGCCCAGACGAAGCTGCCGGCGACGCTGCTGTTGTTGCCGGCGCCCACCTTCAACGCGGAGACCGTGCCTGCCGCGAAGAACTCATCACCACTGCCCGCGTTGGGGTTGGCCGAGGTGAATTTGTAGAACGAGCCGCTGCTGTTCTCGTCGATGAAATACAGGTTGTTCTGTCTGTCGAAGGCCAGACCCTCATGCGACACCAGAGGCAGTACGCTGTTGCGCTGCACCAGATTGCCGTTGCCATCGCTGAGTGTCGTGGCGGTGGCGGTGAGCGGATTGGTCACCTCGAACAGCCTGCCGGTGCCGGCGGTCGTGGCACTGAAATTTTCCTCGCCGCTCAACCAGCCGCCCCAAGGCGTCCAGCGGGAAGCGTCGCCGCGCTGCCAGTTCTGGGTACCGACCGGAACGATAGTGGTCGCCGTGCCGGTCAACTTGTCGAAACGCAGCGCGCCCGAACCCGTGTTGGGGCCAGCCTGGTTGGAAGGCTCGAACGGCATGAACAGGTAGCGGCCGGCATCGGGGCCGGTGCGGTTGGTGTCGATCATGTCCCAGTCACGCCCGACGTTGATGTTGCCAAGGCTGCCCAGCGTGTCGCGCGACGCGACGCTCTGCTGAGTCAGCACCACGCCGGGGCCCCCCGACAGCACGAAGGCATGGGTCTTTTCCAGCGGCGAGCCGACGGGGACCGGAACGCTGGGCACGGTCAGCGGCAACACTTCGTCGAACAGCGTATTGCCCGCGGCGTGGGCTTGCGCACCTGCTGCCAGTAGAACAGGCAGCAGCGCGGCGACAGGCTTCAGTACAAACATGGAAATTCTCCCTCGTAGGATTGGAAAAATTGGGTGGAGAGGAACCCGGCGACGCATCGGTGTTCCTGCAAAAGAATCTATCCATCCGGCATGAAAGCTTGGCGGCAGATCGTCCGCGCCGGCATGAGCCGTTTGGACATGGCCACAAATCCCGCAGCGGCAAAATGGTAACGGGCGGCCGCAGCCGCCCGTCGCCTGAGCCGGATATACGCGCCGCTTATTTTCTGCGGCGTGCGGCGGCACCGACCAGACCCAGCCCGGCGAGCAGCATGGCCCAGGTTTCGGGTTCGGGGACGGGGGCGGTATAGCTGGCCAGATCGCTTGCGCTGGCTTTGTAGGCATACAGCA
>CAZOVQ010000056.1:4510-10229 GCA_964583195.1 uncultured Thiobacillus sp. | reverse complement strand
TCCACCGATCATTCCGGGACTGCAAAATGGCCAATGGACAATTTGGGCTGAACGCTTCGGCCGGTTTCGCGTCATGAACGCGTGACGCGCCGGCGCGAGCGCGTCACCGGCTTCGGCTGCGGCAGCTTCATGATCCGGTCGGCCTCGTTCAGCACGAAGGAATGGAAAGCCTGGGCGATCGGCGACATGCGCTTGCCGCTGCGATGCACCAGATACCACTCCTTCATGATCGGAAAACTCTCCACGCTGAGGATGGCGACGCGGCCCAGGGCCAGCTCGAATTCCAGCGTGTGCAGGGAAACGATGCCCAGCCCGAGTCCGGCCATCACTGCGTGCTTGACGGCTTCGTTTCGGCTCATCTCCATCGAGGTGTTGAACTTGATGCCGCGTTGCTGGAAGAAGCGTTCGACGGCATTGCGCGTGCCGGAGCCATGTTCGCGCAGGATGAAATTCTCCTCGACGAGCCGGCTGAGCGGCACGCGGGCGGCGCCGACCAGCGGATGGTCCGGCGGTGCGATGATGACCAGCGGGTTCTGCATGAAGGCCTGGGCGCGCAGTTCCATGTTGTCGGGCGGGGTTCCCATGATCGCCAGGTCCGGGATGTTGTCCTGCAGCTGCTGCACCAGTTCCTCGCGGTTGACGACTTCGAGATGCACCTGGGTGCCGGGGTGGCGCTTGACGAATGCCGCCAGCAGATAGGGGGCGAAATATTTGCCGGTGCTGGTGATGGTCAGCGAAAGCGTGCCGCGCTTCACGCCTTTCATGTCGTCGAGCACGGATTCGATGTCGCGGAACTGCTGGGCGATCGTGCGGCTGAAGGCGTAGACCTCCTTGCCGGCTTCGGTGAGGAAGATCTTCTTGCCCATCTGCTCGAACAGGGGCATGCCGACTTCCTCCTCGAGCTGCTTGATCTGGGTCGAAACCGCCGGCTGCGTCAGGTGCAGTTCCTCCGAGGCGCGCGTGAAGCTGGAATGGCGCGCCACCGCTTCAAGCAGTCGCAATTGGCGAAACGTCACGTTCATCTGGTCTCCTTTGGGTGCTCGATATATTCACCATGGCGAATGGAAACAATAAGAATTATTCATTTTTCATTATGGAGCGGCAAATATACATTACGCAGTAAGGGCCCATGGATGACTGCCCGAGGCCAGCACCTAATGATCTTCTGCAGAAGCATAAGGAAACCAGATTATGAGTGAAGCGACTGCAACCGCGACGGGCGAACGCCTCAGCGGCCGAGAGGCGGCCATCGCCCGCCGCCAGGCGCTTTCCCTGCACGGGAAGAGCGCGCTCAAAACCAACACGGGCAGCGCAACCCGAAACGCAACCTCGGCTCCAGTCGCTTCGGCGACGCCCCTTGCCGAAGCCGCGTCTTGCGGTTGCCGGCACGGCGAAACTTATTCTGCGCGCATCGAAGCTGCGCGTCCCACGGGCGAATTAACCCCGCTGCCGGCTTCCGCTGCACGGCTGCGCCGCATCGAACAGTCGATACGGGGACGCGGGGACGCGGCGCCCTGCCGCCCCTGTGGGCGCGTTCGCCCCGAACCCCCCAAGGTGGAAATCGGCACGACGCTCGCCGGCAGCACGGTCACCGGTAATCAGGTCGAGCGCACCTCGCGCGTGACCGGAAACGAGGCCGGCTCCTGCCGCGCCGTGACTGGCACCGAATATGTCGGCGCCGAGCAGTTCGGTGACCTGTGCGGCACGCTGCCCGAGCCGTCCCCCGCCAAGGTGGGCGTCAGCAGCACCAGCCGCGGCCACCGCGTGACCGGTACCGAAGTGGGGCGCAGCGCCCGGGTGACCGGTGATGAATACGGCACCTGCAAGCGGGTCACCGGTACCGAATACCTGGCCTCCGAACAGGTCGGCGAATTCTGCGGCACCGCGCCCGAGCCGCGCCCGGAAAAGGTCAACGTCGGCATGACCGAAAAACGTCAGCGTGTGACCGGCACCGACCTCAACCGCAAGGCGCACGTCACCGGCGGCGAGCACGGCGCCGCGCGCGCGATCACTGGCACGGCCTATGCCGACGCCGCGGCGTCCCGCAATGGCGAGGGCAATGCCCCAAAAAAGGTGGAAACCAGTCACACGAGCGCTGGCGCAATGGTGAGCGGAACCCGAGTGGGTCGCTCGTCGAGCCTTACCGGCGCTGAGCAGGGCACCTGCAAGCGTGTGACTGGTACCGATTACATCGCCAGCGAGGAATTCGTGTCCTTTTGCCGCGACACGTCCTACCACTATCAGTCCCCGGCCAAGGTGGGCGTATCGCAAACTTTTCGCGGCCAGAACGTCTCCGGCACCCAGGTCGGACGTTCGATGCGGGTGACCGGCGACGAGTACGGCGCCTGCAAGCCGGTGACCGGCAGTTCGTATATCGGCGCCGAACAGTACGCCGAGTTCTGTGCTTCGCGCGTCGCAGCCGAGGCGATCAATCGTGCCCGCCAGGGCCGCAGCCCGGCGCTCACCGGCATCCAGCCCGGACCGGACACGAAAATGACCGGCAACGAACGCGGCGAATGCCAGCCGGTGAGCGGCACGCCCTACCTGGGCGAAGACCAAGCGGCAGCGGCCTGCGGCATCGCGCCGGCGGACGCCGAACATCCGAGCGCCTTCTCCATCGCGACGCCGGCACGCATGGCGCGCAACAGCGAAACGCGCCGCATCACCGGCAGCGCCTATGGCGACAGCGGCCGCATCACCGGGCCGATGGCGCGCGCGGTCGGCCTGATCTCGGGCACGCCCGAGTTCCGCTACCGCGAGGCGGTGGCGAGCCTTGCCGCGCCTGCGCCTGCACCGGTGGCACCCGAGCGCATCACCGGCGAGGGTCGCGAGCGGCGCATCACCGGCGACGCCTGGGATCGCGGCGATCGTGTGACCGGCACCGAAGGCCGTTCGGCGCAGCGTCGCAACCCGACCCTGCGCGGCGACGCGCGCGGCAATGGCGTTTCCGCGCGCGACAACCGCGAGATCGAGCGTCCGGCGCCCAGCACCAGCCGCATTACCGGCAGCAGCGGCAACGCCAGCACCGGCGCGGCGGTCACCGTGTCCGGCGGGGCGCGTGGCTGATTAACTGACAGGGACGACAGCCATGAATACCCGTCAACGCGCCGAAGCGATGCGCGCCCGCCAGCCTGCCCCGGCCGGCATGGCGGTGCGCACTGCGCCCACGGCGAACAGGCTGCCAAACTGGCCGCAGCGGCACAGCTTCTGCCCGCCCGGCATGCAGGATCGGGGCGGCGAATGCGTGAGCGCCACCTGCGCGCCGCAGGCGCATGCGCTGATCGACGTGGCGCGCAATGCCGCCCTGGCCGACTACGAGCGCAGCATCCGCCAGCGCTTCGATGCCATCGTGCCGACGCTCAAGGAAATCGCGGCGCAGCAGCACGAAGCGGGTTTCGAGCAACGCGCACAGCAGATCGCACGCGAACGGCTCGGCTTCGAATTGCCGCACACCGTGCTCGCCGATGCCTGGGTGACCACGCTCGACATGCGCGCACTCTACGGCTACTGCGTGCTGCAGGCCTACCATGCGCTGGCACAGGAATTCGCCGCGCGCTGGAACGGCCACGCGGAAGCCGAGGCCATGCAGCGCTTCTTCATCGAGTGCGGCTTCCACGAAATCGACATCACCCCCTGCGCGGATGGCCGCCTGAAAGGCCTGTTGCAGTTCGTGCTGCGCCTGCCGCACCAGGCGGTGCGCCGCCGCAAGTCCTACGCGGGCGCGATGTTCGACATCGAACTCAACGTCAAGCAGTGGGTCGAGACCGAGTTGCGTCGCTTCCGCGAAGGGCTGCCGACCACAGCGGATGCCGGCACCCGCTATCTCAAGGTCGCGGTGTACCACTTCAGCAGTTCGGATCCGCATCATGAAGGCTGCGCCGCGCACGGCAGCGACGACCGCAAGGCCGCACAGGCCGCGCTGGATCGCCTGGAAGCCTTCCGCACCGCAATCGAGAACGGCTTCTGCTGCGGCGCCTCGGTGGCGACGCTGCTGATCGGCGTGGATACCGACAACGACGCGATCCGCATCCATATCCCGGATGCCGGAGGCGAGATGAACGTGGATTGCTACGTCGACAATCTGGCGATCTACCAGCAAACCGCCGGCATGCCGGCTTCCGAAGCGCGTGCACGGCTGGGCGCGGCGATCGACGAGGCGGTGCGCGCAGCCGGCTGCAGTGCGCCGGAGTCCGGCATGCGCCGCCTGATCGAGCGCCTGCTGAGCAACAACCTGTCGCAGATCGACTACGTCTGCGCCGAGCACAACGGGCGCTACGCCGACATCGGCCACGCCGAGCGTTTCATCAACATCGGCGAGGGATTCGACGAGGTCCATTTGCGCAACCTGGCCTACTTCGGGCACATGTACACCATCGAGGAAGGTGCGGCGGACATGGATGTCGGCATCAGGATCTTCAGCAAGCTGAACGTGTCGCGCGGCCTGCCGATCCCGATCGCGATCCATTACCGCTATGACGAGCAGGTGCCGGGCTCGCGCGAACGCGCCGTGGCGCGCTGCCGGCGCATCAAGGCAGCGATTGCGGCGCGCTATCCGGCGCTGGCCCGGGACGGCCTGCTGGTTTGCGGCATGACGGTGCAGGGCAAGGCACCGGGCAGCGTGCAGGAAGCCGTGGCCGACAGCGAAACCGATCCGCATGGGCATTGAGGTGATTCATGAAGATCATGCAAGTTGAAAAAACCCTGGTTTCGACCAACCGCGTGCGCGAAATGGGCCATCGACCCTTGCTGGTGGTACGCGAAAAGGCCGGCGGCTCGCGCAGTGTGGCGGTCGATGCGGTGGGCTGCATCCCGGGCGACTGGGTGATCTGCGTCGGCAGTTCGGCGGCGCGCGAGGCGGCGGGCGCGAAGGATTTCCCGAGCGACCTGACCATCATCGGCATCATCGACCACTGGCAGGAGCATTGAGATGGAGATCATGCGCGTGGTGTCGGATCTGGTGTGCACGCGCCGCATTCCCGGCCTGTTCAGCGCATCGCTGCGCGTGCTGGCCGATCAGAAAGGCGCGCTCGCGGTGGCGGTCGATCCGGTGGGGGTGCCGGAAGGCAGATGGGTGTTTACCGCCGGCGGCTCGGCCGCCCGCTACGGCGCCGGCGACTACAGGATTCTTACTGATTTGACGATCCTCGGGATCATCGACCAGTGGAGTGTGGCGGAAGAGCGTCACGAAGCAAAGAAGGCAGTCTCATTAACCGAGTAAAGGAGAAGCATCATGGCAAACACAATGACGGGTATCGCTCTTGGAATGATTGAAACGCGTGGACTGGTGCCGGCAATCGAAGCCGCCGACGCCATGACCAAGGCCGCGGAAGTTCGACTGATCGGTCGCCAGTTCGTCGGCGGCGGCTACGTGACCGTGCTGGTGCGCGGCGAAACCGGTGCCGTGAACGCCGCCGTGCGTGCCGGCGCCGACGCCTGCGAGCGCGTCGGCGACGGCCTGGTTGCCGCCCACATCATCGCCCGCGTGCACAACGAGGTGGAGAACATTCTCCCCACCGCGGCCGCCGCCTGAATCGTCTGAACATCGTCTTGTTTAAAGGAGAGTAATCATGGCTACTGGTATGACTGGTATTGCCCTCGGCATGATCGAAACCCGCGGCCTGGTGCCCGCCATCGAAGCGGCGGACGCCATGACCAAGGCCGCCGAAGTGCGGCTCCTCGGCCGTCAGTTCGTCGGCGGCGGCTACGTGACCGTGCTGGT
>CAZOVQ010000056.1:0-4479 GCA_964583195.1 uncultured Thiobacillus sp. | reverse complement strand
CGCCGCCGTGCGTGCCGGCGCGGATGCCTGCGAGCGTGTGGGCGACGGCCTGGTTGCCGCCCACATCATCGCCCGCGTGCACAGCGAAGTCGAAAACATCCTGCCCACTGCCGCCGTGGCCTGATCGGGCGCGTCATGAACATGAAGATGGAAAAGGTCGAGGCAGTCGGCGCGATCATGGCCGGTGCAGCCCACGGGATCGCGCTGGGCATGATCGAAACCCGCGGTCTGGTACCCGCCATCGAAGCGGCGGATGCCATGACCAAGGCCGCCGAAGTGCGGCTCCTCGGTCGGCAGTTCGTCGGTGGCGGCTATGTGGCCGTGCTGGTGCGCGGCGAAACCGGTGCAGTCAACGCAGCGGTGCGTGCCGGTGCGGATGCCTGCGAACGCGTGGGCGACGGTCTGGTCGCCGCCCACATCATCGCCCGCGTGCACAACGAGGTGGAGAACATCCTCCCCACCGGCCCCAGCGCGGATGGCGCGGGACGCGACGGCGACGTGAGCTGCATTCCGGCGAGGTGAAAGGTACGGCATGGCAATCGATCCACGCTTGCTCGGGTATCTCAATCGCGCACTGGCGCATGAAATGGCGGCGGTACAGCAGTACATGGCGCAGTCCCTGCTGTGCGACCAGTGGGGCATGGCGGACCAGTGCGCGCATTTCCGGCAGGACGTCACCGAGGAACTCGGCCACGTACAAAGCCTGATGGACGCCCTGTTGAAGCTCGGCACAACCCCAAACGCGACGCAATTGCCGCCGGTGCGCCTGGGACGCAACCTGGGGGAGATGATCGCGATCGACCGGGTACTGGAAGTGGAAGCCATCCGCCTCTACGAAGAAGCGGCGGCGTATTGCGGCCGCGTGCGCGACTTCGCGCACCACGGCCTGTTCACCGGCATTCTGCGCGACGAGTTGATGCATCTGGACGAGCTCGGCAAGATGGAGGCTGATTTGCCTGACGAGGAACAGCGCCATGCCTGAAGACAGCCCCCCTATCCCGAACTGGCAACGCCAGGATTTGCCGCCCATGCTGAGCCGTCGCTACGAATTCGAGAGCTACGCCGAGACCCGGCACTTCCTCGACGCCGTGGCGAAGCTGGCTGAAGCGGCACAGCATTACCCCAACCTCAGCTTCGGCAAAACTTACGTCAGCGTGACGCTCGACGCGGACGGCAAGAAAATCGGCCCCGACCTGATTGCGCTGGCGCAGCAGATCGATGCCTTGACGACGGACGGCGCGTAAACGCCATGGCCGCCTTGCGGATCGCGCTGGCGAACCAGAAAGGCGGGACCGGCAAGACCACGCTGGCGGTCAATCTGGCGGCCGGCTTCAACCGCCGCGGCCCGACCGTGCTGATCGATGCCGACCCGCAGGGTTCCGCCGGCCACTGGGCGCATGTCGGCATGCAGAACGGCGACCTGCCGCCGGTACGGCGAGTCGCCGGGAATGCCATCGAGGCGGCGATAGGCGAAGCGGCGGACACGCAGCGCTACGTGCTGGTGGACTGCCCGCCGCACTTGCAGTCCGACGCCTTGCGCCGCGTGATGCGAGCCGTCGACCTGGTGCTGATTCCGGTGCAGCCCTCACCGCTCGACCTGTGGGCCAGCATCGATATGGCCGATGCGGTGCGCACGGCGCAGCGGCTCAGTCCGCGCATGCGGGCGTATCTGGTCGTCAACCAGCTCGATCGCCGCAACGCGCTCTCTGGCGCGATGCAGGCGGCGCTGGCCGAATTCGGCGTGCCAGCACTGGCAAGTGGATTGACGCGGCGCGCGGCTTTTCGCAGTGCCGCGCTCGAGGGCGGCAGCGTCTATGCGCTGGGCGCACGCGGCGCGGCGGCGGTCACCGACGTGGAAGCACTCATCAAGGAGATTTTGAAATCATGAACAAGGTATCCGGCAAGCTCGCCGCAGGCGTGCGCAAGGTCAAGACCCAGCAAAAGCCCGCCGCAGCCGTCGTGAAGACAGCCCCGGTTCCGGCCGAACCCAGGCGTCAGACGGCCGCACCCAAAGCCATGTCGTCAACGTTGCATCCGGCCCGCATCTGGCCCGATTGATCGGCTCCGTCGCAGGCAGGCGGCGCAGTGCCGGCAAGTCCCGGCACGCCGCGTCACCTGTCTGAACGCGCGCATCCCGATCTGGCCACCCGCTTTCCCTTAAACCGGGTTCGGGCCCGCCCCCCACCCACACCGCCGACGCGGACAGACCGCATTCGGCCGTTTGACGGAGAAACCCGATGTCCACGCGCAGCACCGCATTGCTCATACGACTGTTTCCCTTCCTCGCGTGGTTTCCCATGAGCCGCGCCGGCGTGCGCGCCGACGTGCTCGCCGGCGTGACCGTCGCGCTCATCCTGGTGCCACAGGGCATGGCCTACGCCCAGCTTGCTGGGCTGCCCGTTGTATACGGCCTGTACGCCGGTTTTGTACCGGTGATCGTGGCCTCGTTGTGGGGATCGCTGCGCCAGCTGCACACTGGCCCCACCGCCATGCTGTCGCTGTTGTCCGCCGCTGCGCTCGTGCCCTATGCCACCGCGGGCAGCGTAAGCTTCATTGCCCTGTCGGTGATGCTCGCCCTGATGGTCGGTGTCCTGCGACTGGCCATGGGATTGTTTCGTCTCGGACTCGTGGTCAATTTCCTGTCGCATCCGGTAATCATCGGTTTCACCAATGCAGCCGCCCTGATTATCGGTCTGTCTCAGCTCAACAAGCTCATCAACGTACCGATGCCCCGCAGCGACTGGTTCCTCGGCGATCTCTGGATCGTGTTGCAGCAGGTCGGACACGCGCACTGGCCGACACTGGCTTTCGGCGCCGGGGCATTCGCCTCCATCCTGTTTTTGCAGAAACGCATGCCCCGGTTGCCGGGTGTGCTCATCGTCATCATCGTGACCATCGTGGCAAGCTATGCCATGGGTTTCGAGCGCAGAACCCAGGCGGGAATTGAACAAATCCAGAACGGCGAGGCGCGCGATCGGATATTGCAACTGGCACAGGCCGCCACCGATCACAAGCGGAGCAGCGAAGCGATGGCGCAGTTGCAATCCCGACTGGCGCAACTCAAGGATACGACCGGGGCGAATCTGGAAAAACGGCTCGAACTGGAAACGAATCTGGCACGCAACAGAGCGGCAGTGAAGGTGCTGAGCGATCAAATGACGGCACTGCGCATCCAGTTGCACCAGACCGATTTCATCCGTCTGACCGGGCCGGACGGCACGACACGATTCGTCGTCGCGGACGGAAATCCGCAAAGCCCGCCAGCGGACACGACGCACTGGCGGTTCGCCGGCTTCGACCACGGACAGGTGAAATTCTCCGGGGGCGGCGAAGTAGTAGGCGTGATTCCCGCGGGCCTGCCCGGCTTCCAGGTGCCGACTATCGACTGGTCGCTGGTGCTGCCGCTGCTCCCGTCCGCACTCGTCATGGCGCTGCTGGGTTTCATGGAAGCCACCTCGATTTCCAAGGCCATCAGCGCGAAAACCGGGCAGCGGCTGGACGCCAACCGCGAACTGGCAGGACAGGGGCTGGCCAACATCGTCGGCAGCTTCTTCCATTCCTACGTCGTCAGCGGCTCTTTCTCGCGTTCAGCCGTGGCTGCGCGCGAAGGCGCGCACACCGGGCTGTTCGCCATCGTCAGCGCGCTCGGCGTGGTTTTGGTCATGCTCTTTCTCACGCCGCTGCTGTATCACCTGCCGCAGGCGGTGCTGGCCGCCATCATCATGCTGGCGGTGTTCGGCCTGGTCAGGGTCGCGCCGCTGGTACACACCTGGAAAGTCAACCGACCCGACGCGGTGATCGGCATCGTCACTTTTTTCGCCACCCTGATGATGGCGCCCGCGCTGGCGAATGGCATCCTGCTCGGCATCGTCCTCACCGTCATGCTCTATCTGCTGCGCAACATGAAGCCGCGCGCAGAAATCATCGGCCGCCACGCGGACGGCGTGCTCGGCGGCATCGATACCCACAACTTGCCGGCGCTCAGCGAGCATTACGTGGTGCTGCGTTTCGATGGTTCGCTCAATTTCGTCAATGTCGCCTACTTCGAAGACAGCGTGTTGCAGGCGCTCGAACGTTTTCCGACGGCCAAAGCGGTGCTGGTGATCGGCAGCGGCATCAACGATGTGGATGTCTCGGGCGCGGAAAAATTGTGTGCCCTGGCAAAGCAGCTGCACGAGCGCAAGGTAGACCTGTATTTCAGCAGCCTGAAGCGGCAGGTGATGGATACCTTCGAAAAAAGCGGGCTAACGGAAATGATACCCGCTGGCCATATCTTCAAGACCAAGGACGCCGCGTTGCAGGCGCTCGATGCGCTTTATGGCACGGACAGGCGCGAATCGGCGCTTCCGGACTGAAACCCGTCGGCGCTTTCTCAATGTTTCGCCGGGTGCGGCATCAGCCTGTCGATGTAGGCGATTGAAACCGCCGAGACGATGAAGGCCATGTGGATCACCGTCTGCCACAGCAACACCTTCTCGT